>JAYKIZ010000201.1:0-2842 GCA_035285965.1 Cyanobacteriota bacterium
CGTACTGCACTCCCGACGGACAGGCGCTGACACAGGCCAGGCATCCCAAACAGGTGTCAAAGTGTTGGCTGGTGGTCGGCGCCAGCGCCGCCGTTCCCTGATTAATGGCGTTCATCAGGTAAATACGCCCCCTAGGCGAATCCGTTTCCTTGGCGATGACCCGATAACTGGGACAGGTGGAGAGACAAAAACCGCAGTGGACGCAACTGTCGATCAGTTGAGGCGCGGGGGGATGGGAAGAGTCGAAGCCAGGGACAGTTTCGGAAGCGGAGGACATAGCGCCAAGGGAAAAAGGGAATCAGCGGTCAAGCCCACACTGGGCTGAGGAAAGACATCCCGCTGGAGCGATGGCTTTTTTGGCTTATTGAGATTGTACAGCGCCGGCAAAGGGGGCGGGCCGGGGAAGGGAAAACTTCCTCAACATAATCGAAGGGATTACGCATATTCATTTCTAATTGCCGCTATAGTGTCAGAGCGCGTTGGCGATCCGCCCCTAAACCCATAGTCTCAACTCTCGACGCTTTATGAATATTGGTGTTCCTAAAGAAATTAAAGATCAAGAATTTCGAGTCGGCCTTACCCCTAGTTCGGTTCAGGGATTAAGGGAGCGGGGCCATCGGGTTTGGGTAGAAACCGGGGCGGGCGTTGGCGCCGGATTTACGGATCAAGATTACGAAGAGGCTGGGGCGGAGATTACCAACGAGGCGGCGGACTGTTGGCGTCAGGAGTTGGTGATTAAGGTCAAAGAACCCCTCCCTGCGGAATACGATTATCTATCGGCGCCGAAAATCCTCTTTACCTACCTCCACCTAGCCGCGGACCGAGGCTTAACGGAGGCTCTAATGGCGTCGGGCATTACCGCCGTCGCCTACGAAACCGTGGCCCTCCCGGATGGTCGTTTGCCCCTGCTGGCGCCCATGAGCGTCATTGCCGGGCGTTTAGCGGTGCAGTTAGGCGCTCATTTTCTGGAAAAACAACAGGGGGGCCGGGGCGTGCTCCTGGGAGGCGTTCCCGGCGTGGGCCCGGGTCAGGTGGTCATCCTGGGCGGCGGGGTGGTGGGAACCGAGGCGGCCAAAATCGCGGTGGGTCTCGGCGCTCAGGTGACGATTTTAGACATCAATATCGAGCGCCTGAATTATTTGGAAACCCTCTTTGGCTCCCGAGTTCAGCTTTTAGCCAGCCATAGCCGCAATCTTGCCCGCTGGGTTCCCCAGGCGGATCTGCTCATCGGCGCCGTCTTAATTCCGGGCAAAAAAGCGCCGATCTTGGTTTCCCGCTCCCTCGTGGAAACCATGCGCCCCGGCGCCGTCATTTTCGATGTGGCAGTGGATCAAGGCGGTTGTATCGAAACCTTGCGGGTCACGTCCCATAGCCAGCCCAGTTACCTCGAAGCCGGGGTCGTCCACGTGGGCATTCCCAATCTCCCCGGCGCCGTGCCCTGGACCTCCACCCAGGCTCTGAATCACTGCACCCTGCCCTACGCGCTGGAATTGGCGGATGGGGGTTTAGGCGCGCTGGAGCGGAATCCGGCCCTAGCGGAGGGATTGAACGTTCGGGACGGCAAACTGGCTCACCCGGCGCTGGTTTCCGTCTTTCCCGATTTGGCGGAGTAGTTAAAGGGAGGTCTAAGTCTGGTTCCCTCCAGAATCGAGGATGCTCTACTGAGCAACGGCGTTCATTAGCGGTTCGGCAGTCTCGCTCTAACGCCTGCCGAAGTAGGGGGTGGGGAGCGATTACAGTAGCTCCCCCTTTAGGTTCGCTCTATGAAGGTTAGGAATTAGGAGTTAACTCGTTATTTTTCGAGAAGGCTTGGGCAAAATATTTTAGGATTTGGAGAACTTTATAAAGTCCATTCTCTCGATTGTGAAGAATAAATTCATCGGAGAGGCTATAAATAGGAACGTCGTTGTCATAGGCCAACTTCAAAAACGCAAAGTTAGAGCCGTTCGTTAATAAGCCATAAATAGGTTGATTAGGTAATTGGGGGCTAGCCAGCAGATACGATAATAACTGAGCTTTGCCCGCCTCTAGAGAAAATAACGCTTTTTGGGATTCAATAACTAAAACCCAGAGAGATTCACAAAGGATTAGACTATCTAAATTACCTTTAACAGTTACGTTTTTTTCTTGGTCAATAATCTCAATAGACGCTTCGGACTGGATATGAAAGGGCGGTAAATAAAAACCCGCTAAATCTAATAATGGCGATAGAACCACCATTTTGACGGTATCTTCTAATAGAGGGGGATAGCGTAGTAAATAAAGATAACTCGTCTTCAGGCGATCGCATCGTTCTTTTTCGATGTCGGTCAGCGCCGGAAGCGTATTGTTCCACTCGAAAAAAAAGTTTATGTCCTGGGTATAACGGAGGTTAAATTGTGTTTCTAAATCGGCGATAGTGATGGCGCTGGAGGTCAAGGTCAACATAATTGAAAGTTCCAGAAAAGTCTGATTTAGGCGGCTTGTTGAAGGTTGCGATAGGGATTTAGGGGGCCAGGGGATCTAAATCTAAGAGGTCGTTGATCTGGCTTTGACAGAAAGCGGTGACCCGCTCCAACTCCGGGCGTTTGGCGGCGCTCGGCGCCGGGATTAGCTCCCCAACGCGAATCGTCAGCGGCGCCGGCCGGGGCCAAGGAGAATCCGGTTGGAAGATATTCTCCACCCCCCCCAACGCCACGGGGAGCAGGGGAACCTGGGCCTTGGCCGCAATCATGGCCGCTCCCAGCTTGGGGTCGTAAATCCGACCGTCCTCCGTGCGGGTGCCCTCCAAAAAAACGCCCACCAACCAGCCCTTTTGCAGGGCCGCCAGCGCCGCCCGAATGGCGCCCCGGTCGCCGGAGCC
>JAYKIZ010000202.1:0-22862 GCA_035285965.1 Cyanobacteriota bacterium
TGCGTTAAGCTGGTGGTAGCCCATCTTTGATTGCCTGTTTTGGTGGTACAAGTCAGGCTACCTTAGATGGGCCCCCTTTCGGCTAGCTCACCCTAAGTGGTGCACTTCATTTTTGAATCGGCGAGTCTTAACATGACGATCGAGTTGTATCAAGAGGTTGCGCTGACCTGCGACTTACCGGAATATAGTCTAAAGACTGGAGATATAGCCGTCTTAATTGATTTTGTCCCTCATCCGAATAATGGCGAAATCGGTTGTCTCTTGGAAGTCTTTAACGCCATCGGCGAGTCATTGGCAGTAATCGCTGTTCCCCTCTCTGTGGTAGAGGTTCTGCGCTCAGATGAAATTTTAACGGTTCGTCCCTTGGCAAAAGCAAGTTAAGCGTTCAATCTATATTTTCTGTAAAATAGGGTCAAAGCCAACTGGAGGAAGCCCGTAAAACGGCGCTAGACTTTTGAGAACGGCGCATCTTAAATTTATCAATATTAAATTCAGGATAATGCAACCATGAAAAATACTCAAACATTAAATACACAAGTCACAATTAATTATGAAAAAATTACTGAGTTCTGTCAGCGTTGGAAAATCATTGAATTTGCTTTGTTTGGTTCTGTTTTACGAGATGATTTTCACTCCAAAAGTAGCGACATTGATGTACTAGTCACCTTTGCCCAAGATGCCCATTGGACACTATTTGATTTAGTAGAAATGGAAGAAAATATTGAAAATATCTTTCAAAGAAAGGTTGATTTAGTTAGCCGTCGAGGCATTGAACGTAGTCAAAACTCTCAGCGCCGTCAAGCAATTCTTAACTCCGCCAAAGTCATTTATGCAACCACGTGAACTCAATTATCTAAGAGATATGCTTAATGCGGCAAAGCTCACTCAAGACTTTGTTGCTGGCATAAATCGGGAAACTTTCGAGCTAGATTTAATGCGTCAAGCGGCAGTCACTCGTCAATTTGAAATTATTGGCGAAGCCGTCCGGAGAATCTCTCCTGAAACTCAAGCCTCAATTCCAAATATTCCCTGGCCTAAAGTTATTGGAATGCGAAACCGTCTAATTCATGAATATGATGATCTAGATCTTGAGATTATTTGGGATACGATTTGGCTTGCCTTGCCGGACTTGATTTCTGCCTTAGAAACTATTATTATTACTGTTACTTCTAGTCAAGAACCATAAAAAATTAATTTTATAGCTAACAAAAATGGCTCTCCGTGAATGAGGCTGATAAGCAAAACTAATGAGAGAAGGCAAGGAAGATTCTCATCTGTAGATGCTCAAAATTAGTGAAGCCATAAGCTTGACGTTTAATCACCTTAATTTTGTTATTAATTCCCTCCATTTTTCCATTAGTTGTATGGTCGTAGAAATATAGCATTTTCAAACGAGACGTAAACGCCAGCCACTCCAAAACTCGGACGGGTAAAGGGCTAGCAGGGACTTTGTCCATGACTCACATGTAAATGCTATAGTTACAAATCCCATCAAGATGGTTTTTGACAGTAGTAATAATATCACTGTAAATTTCTATCGTTTATGACCGCTATATTATCATCCTCTAAATGAGTAGTCCATACTTTCCATCCGGGGGCATCAATTAGGGTATCGAAAGGAAAAACATAGGAACCATCTCCACTGAAATAATGTAATCTATTATACACTATTAGGCGTGATCCCCAGAGAGCCATGAGGGTTAGAAATCTTTTAGAGTCTGGTTTAAGCGTAGAAGATGTCGTGCTACCTAAGACGATTTCCTCCCAGATCGAGCGCCGGTCAGTCAACCATGAACAAAATCAACGACAACAAAGAAGTTGACGGTCTTTTGATAGAACTTTCTGGCGAGTTAATCGCCTAGGCCCAACAGGAAAGCGATGTTATCCTACACTATTCTCAAGAAAATCAGCTTGTGTTAGTCGAAATTCTGGATTTTCGTCATCTTCTGACCCCGGAGACCGTCAACGCCCTCTCTTCTTACGAGCGGGCGGCGGGAGCGCCGCCGTTAAACCCGTCCGCTCCCGCAGATAGCGCAATTCCCCTGGCCGGAGCGGCCGATATTGGCCAAAGCGTAGGGGTTCCCGCCCGCCCCCTAGGGTCAAGTCGCCGATGCCGCGACGGTGGAGCTTGGTTACTTCCAGCCCCAACTGCTCCGCCAAGCGCCGAATTTGCCGATTGCGCCCTTCCATTAGGGTCACCAAAAGGCGAGTCTGGTCTCGGGTGACGTCAATCACTTCCAACTGAGCGGGTAAGGTTTTTTCTCCGTCCAGCATCATCCCTTCGCTCCATTGAATGAGATCCCGTTCCTGGGGATGGCCCCGGAGCCAGACGTCATAGGTTTTGGGCAAGTGATAACGGGGATGGGTCAATCGGAGGGTCAGTTCGCCGTCATTGGTTAAGAGTAAAGCGCCGCTGGAGTTGCGGTCTAGGCGCCCCACCGGATGAATTCCCCGACCCTGCCGCAGTTCCGGCGCGAGGAGATCCAGCACAGTTTGGCGCCCCTGGGGATCGTCGCAGGTGCAGAGGACGCCTTTAGGTTTGTTCAAGAGAAAATAGAATAACTCGGGGCGCTCTTTCGTCTGTAGAGCTTTGCCATCCACCGCCAATCGGTCCCGCTGGGGATCGGCCCGGTCTCCAATCCTCGCCACTTTGCCGTTGAGGGTGACTCGTCCCGCCTCAATCCAACTTTCGGCCTCGCGGCGAGAGGCCAGCCCCCACTGGGAAAGAATTTTTTGGATTTTCTCAGACATGGTTCAAGGGGAGTCAGCCGTTTTTCAACACGGGAAGAGAGCGGACTCCTATTCTAGACCGTCATAAATAACTTGCTCTCTGGATCATAGCGCCAGGCTAACCCCTCCGGGTCTTTGCTCTGACTCCACTCTGGAAAGTCTTCGGCTTCCTTTCGGCGGGCGATGGTGCTGGAGGTGGTGTCTAGGCGCTTGGCCAACTCGGACTGAATCAAGGTTTGGCTCGGCGCGGTCGGGGCGGGTTCGGCTACCGGCGCCGAAACGGGGGCGGGGGGTTCTGGCGGCTCTGGCGGCTCTTCTTTTTTCAGCTCTAGCAGTTGGGCGAAGGAACTCGTCGGCGCCGGCGCTTCTATCGAGGGAGCCGGGGGAGAAGGCAGTTCCACAACCGGCGCCGGACTGGGGGTCAGGGCCGGAGCTTCTGGCTCGCTCTCGTCAAAAATTGCGCCGAGGGTGGAGGCGGTGATGAAGTAGTAGGCCGTCGCGCCTTGAATCTGCCGTTGATAAGCGCCGTATTCCTGGGCTTTGTCCTGGAGATAGCGCCGGGCGGCGGAGCCTTTGGCGATGCCGGAAGTGATTAAATCCGCCTGGGTGACCACGCCCTGATTGACTTGAATAAGTTGGTTAAAGACCGGGTCGATTTGACCGCATTTTTGGCGCCACTGGTAAGCGTCCCAGACCAAGTAGGCGCTGGCCAGAACTGTAACCAGCAGGATTAACCGCCAAGCCTTGTAAACCAACACCATTACGACCGCCAGGGGCAAAATTAAGACCAACAGGCCCTTGGGTCGCGGCTCCAGTACGTTTCCAGTCATAGGTCTTGGCAGAACTCCAGTGTGATCTCGATCAGGCGCTTGTTTAGAGAAAAGACAGGTTCCCTGACCTTAACTGAATTTTAAGGGATGGGCGCTCAAAATCCCTCTTTTTTCTCGGGACTGAGGATCAGTAATTGCCGGCGCTGGAGTTGACGGATCTGGTCGAGGTTAAGCGGCGCTTGGCGTCTCAGTTCCGCGATGGTTGCGCCGGGTTGGGCGTCGCAGAGTTGGAGAAACTGGAACTCCTCCGGGGTTAATTCGATAGGAGTATAGTTGTAGTCGAATAAACTACGGCTGGGCCAACCCGTTAGGCAGGGATGGCGCTCGGCGCCAGCTTGGCGCAAAGCCTCGTCGTCCTCCCAGGTTTCCCGTTGGTAGGGGGGTTTGGTCAGGAAAAACTCGTAGTGGGTAATTTCCGGGTCTAGGAGTTCAATCAATCGATACTGAGCTAGGGGAGACAGCGCCGACGCCCGTTCCATGAGTAAGGGGGAAGATCCCAACACTCGCTCTAGGCGCCAGTAATCGGGGTTAGAAAAGCCGATAAACTGCAATCCAGAGGCGGCGATCAATTCAAAAAGCGTGTCAATGTTGTAGTCCGTCTCCTGGGGGTGGACATACATATCGGCAAAGGACTCGTCCCGGTGATTTTCCAGTGACCAACGCTCCCGCTCCCGGCGGACTAAACGATTTTCAGGAGGCAAAGTGGCGAAAATTTCCCGCCCCACCGCCACGCCGTCCCGGAAGTCCCCCCGGTTTTTCCCCTGAAGGAGGTTAATCGCTTTTTGAACTAACTGGATTTCCCAGCGCCCCAACTCGGCGTAAACAAAGATATGGAACAGCCCCCCCGGCTTTAATTTCTTGGCTAGGGCTTGAATCCCGGCTTTGGGGTCGGGGAGATGGTGGAGAACTCCGACGCAGTTAATATAGTCAAACTCTCCCGGTAACGTCTCGGCTCGCTCTAGGTTTAACGCCTGTAACGTCACCCCCTCCCGCCAAACCCCGGAACGTTCTAGGCGCTCCCGGGCCACCGCCAGGGCGCCGTCGCTCAGGTCAATGGCGGTAATCTCCGCCTCTGGGTTCAAATGAGCCAAATATTCCGTTCCCACCCCCGTCCCGCAACCCGCGTCTAAAATACGAGTCCGTTGGCTCGGCGCCTGGGTTCCTTTGCAAAAACTATGGACGGCGCTCCACTGCCAGCGCCAGTTATAGCCCGGCGGCGGCTCCGCTAGAAGCGGTTCCGGGGGAAACGGATAAGTGTTGTAAAGGGAGCGGACGGCTTGATGTTGGGGAGAATCGGCGGCCATGTCGGGGATGGGATTATCTTAGAATCCTCAATTCTACCGACTGCCCGGCGCAGAAAAACTGAGAATAATGGCAGAATGAGGAAGTTTCCGGTTCCCCTCCGCCATGACCCCCTCTCTCCAATACGCCTATTTCCCCGGCTGTGTCGCCCAGGGCGCCTGTCGCGAACTCCACCTCGCCACCACCACCCTGGCCCAGGCGCTGGGGATTGAATTGGTGGAATTGAAAAAAGCAAGCTGTTGCGGCTCTGGCACCTTTAAGGAAACTTCCCAACTGCTGGAGGACACCGTTAACGCTCGCAATATCGCCCTGGCGGAGGAATTGAATTTACCCCTCCTGACCCACTGTAGTACCTGCCAGGGCGTGATCGGCCACGCGGACGAGCGCCTGAAGAGCGCCCAAAACAACAACCCGGCTTACCTAGCGCAGGTGAATGGCTACCTGCAAAAAGAAAACTGCTCCCCCTACCAGGGCACCAGCCGGGTCACCCATCTCCTCTGGGCCTTAGTGCAAGATTATGGTTTAGAAACGCTAGCCCAAAAAATAGTCAAACCCCTGACAGGTCTCAATTGCGCCGCTTTCTACGGCTGTTACCTGCTACGGGCCCAGGAGCAGATTCCCGAAGACAATCCCCGCAATCCCCAATCCCTAGAAAATATCTTCCGTTTAGTCGGCGCTAACGCCATTGATTACGACGGTCGCACCCAATGTTGCGGTTGGCCCATCTCCAGCTACGGTACCCCCCAATCCTTCCAGATGGCCGGGCGCCATCTCCAGGACGCCGTCACTGCCGGCGCCGATTGTTTAGTCACCCCCTGTCCCCTCTGTCATCTGCAACTGGACTCCCGCCAGCCGGAAATTAGCCGGGCTTTAGGGATTGATCTAGCCCTGCCGGTGCTCCATCTGCCCCAACTGGTGGCCCTGGCGTTGGACATCGAGCCGGAGACCGTGGGGTTAGATCGCCATGTGACCCCAGTGGATCGCGTTTTAGAAAAACTGGGGCTTTAAGAGAATGTTTGGTGGGCTTCCCTAATTCTCTTCGTGAATCCCCCTAAATACCCCTTTGTAAGGAGGACTTTGAGCTTGGTTCCCCCCTTTCCAAGGCTACCGTGCATACACAAGTGTCAAAACCCCCTCTAACTCCCCCTTGGCAAGGGGGAGAAATAGAAATCTTTGTTTCCTCCCCTTGCCAAGGGGAGGACTAGGGAGGGGTTCTTGATAGAATTTCAGAAATTATTTGAGTTATGTGTACACGGTAGCTTTCCAAGAGGGGTTGGGGGGATAATCCTTTGATTACGTTCACCCCCCATTTTGTCCTGCTATATCGGTCGGTCTGACCCTTACCCTAAATCCCTCTCCCACGCTCTGGGAGAAGGGGCCGGGGGATGAGGAAAAACAAAGCAACTGACAAAACTGAGATGCTCCCCTTTGAAAATGTCCCAAAGCGATATTTCAGCAAGCTCATGACAAAACCCACCATTCTCGTTACTGGCGGCGCCGGTTGTATCGGCTCCCACACCGTCCTCGCTCTTCAGGATAAAGGTTTCCAATGTGTCATTCTCGATAATCTAACCTATGGACATCGAGATTTAGTAGAAACGGTTCTAAAAGCGCCGCTCATCATGGGAAATATTAACGATCCTAAACTTCTAGGGGAAATCTTCTCCCAATACCCTATCTCCGCCATTATCCACTTTGCCGCCTACGCCTATGTCGGCGAATCCGTTAAAGAGCCTCTTAAATATTATCAAAATAATCTCGTCAGCACCCTTACTCTTCTAGAAACCGCCGTAGCCCAGGGGTCAAAAAAATTGTCTTTTCCTCCACCTGCGCCACCTACGGCCATCCCGACTCCCTCCCGATCCTAGAATCCTATCCCCAAAACCCCATCAACCCCTACGGCGCTAGCAAATTAGCCATTGAGCGCATTTTGCGGGACTTTGATTCCGCCTACGGTCTAAAATCCGTCATTTTTCGGTACTTTAACGCCGCTGGCGCCGATCCCGAGGGCAGACTCGGGGAAGACCACGACCCCGAACCCCATTTAATTCCCCAGGTTCTCTACACGGCGCTGGGGCGCCAATCTCAGATTAATATCTTAGGAACCGACTATCCCACTCCCGACGGCACCTGTATTCGGGACTATATCCATGTCAGCGATTTAGCCACGGCCCATGCCCTCGGTTTAGACTATCTCCTGCGGGAAAATACCAGTAATATTTTTAATCTTGGTAATGGCAACGGCTTTTCTGTCAAAGAGATTATCGACAGCGCCCGCCGAGTGACGGGTCAAGCCATCCCCGCCCAAGAATGCCCCCGGCGCCCTGGAGACCCGGCTATCTTAGTGGGCGGTAATCAGAAAGCCAAGGAAACTCTCGGCTGGATTCCCCGCTATTCCGATATTGACGCCATCATTAGCCACGCTTGGCAATGGCATCGGCGCCGGCACGGTTAACTGCGAGAACTAAGACCGCGATATGCTGAACTCCCCCCAATCTCCCCTCCCTCTCTACGACCAGGACTATTACCGTTGGTTGACAACCACTCAAAAGCTTTTGGCTGAGCGTCAATTTCAGCAACTAGACCTAGTCAATTTAATCGAAGAAGTTGAAGATATGGGGAAACGGGAGAAAAATTCGGTTGAGAGCAACCTGAGGGTCGTTTTAATCCATTTGCTCAAATATCAGTTTCAACCAGAAGCTCGGAGTAACAGTTGGCTGGGCAGTATTCGAGAGCATCGCACCCGCCGACGGAAGGCGCTGGCTCAAAGCCCTAGCCTGAAACCTTTTTTTGCTAAGCGTCTTTGACGAATGCTATCTTGACGCTCGAACCATCGCCGCCGACGAAACAGGTCTGCCCCTAGAGCAATTTCCCTCTGCGCCGCCCTTCACCCGTCCGAGTTTTGGAGTGGCTGGCGTTTACGTCTCGTTTGAAAATGCTATAGCATTTTCAAACCTCCCCGCCTACCTCTTGCGGAGGATGGCCCCCCTTAGCCTTAGTCCAACGAGCGCAAACGGGGATTAAGACTCGCGCCGGTGCGGCCCGTGGTGAGCCAGAGAATGGCCCGGAGTTGATCCCGCAGTATATGCAGGGCCGACTCCTCAATGGCGCATAAACAATCGACCGCCACCGGAGTGACCCAAATCCCGCGACTGCCCAGAACCCAATAGGCGATCGCTTGGGCCCGAGCCATGTGGTAATCGGAGGTGACGAGATAAATATGACTAACCCCCCGGTTAGCAATACTTTCCACCGCGCAGGTAAAGTCCGTTACGGTATCGGTGGCGCAGAGAGGATGAGTAATTCGTTCTCGGGCAATCCCTTGTTTTTGGAAGACTTCTAAGTTTATCTCCCGGTTAGCGGCGCCGTCGGAGATCCAGACCGGCAGATCAGAATACTTGTGGGCTAAATCGGCGGCCCAATACATGCGGTTCGGATTGCCCCCTAACACTAAAATCCCCTGGGGCGGAGCGCCGGAAGCCTGGGTCAGGGCTAAGCGGAGGGAAATCCAGGCCCCAAAGCCGAGGAACAAAAGACCCGTGAACCCCAGCCAATAGCGGCGCTTGAGGATTTTCGCTCCTTTGGGAAGGGGGTTCATACCCATAGCGAGTCAAGGAAATCTGGGCTAAAGGGACTAGGAGTTGCGTCATTTTCCCTTAATTTCCGCTCTGCTGGCCCGTTCGCTCCCCCGTCACAAAACTTTACTTGCCCTAGGTCTGCGGATTCTCATTTTAACGCTATGATTTTTCATAACTATTTAGCTATGAAAGGAAAATGGTCAGTACCCTAGCGCCGCAAGTCCCCCAGATTAAAACCCAGATGCAGGAGAGCCTGCTGACGCCCCGCTTTTATGTCACCGACTTTCAGGCGGCGGCCCAGATGGATCTCTCGGCTCAGCAGGAGGAACTGCAAGCCATGTTGACGGAGATGAAGACCGACTACAATCGCTCCCACTTTGTCCGCACCCCGGAGTATGAACAGGCGTTGCAACAGTTGGAGCCGGAGACGCGCCAGGCCTTTATCGATTATCTAGAGCGCTCCTGCGTTTCCGAATTTTCGGGATTTTTACTCTTTAAAGAACTGTCCCGCCGCACTAAAACCCAAAACCCTCTGCTCTCGGAAATTTTTCATCTCATGGCCCGGGACGAGGCCCGTCACGCGGGATTCCTCAATAAGGCGATGGCGGACTACAACATTACGCTGGATCTGGGGAAACTGACTAAAAACCGCACCTATACCTTTTTTCCCCTCGCCTGGGTGATCTACACCGTCTATCTCTCGGAAAAAATCGGTTATTGGCGCTATATCATCATTTTTCGCCATCTAGAAAAACACCCGGAAAACCAGTTTTCTCCTCTCTTTAACTACTTTGAAAGCTGGTGTCAGGACGAAAACCGCCACGGGGATATTTTTAAGGCGCTCCTCCGTTCCCAAGATTCCCTGTGGCAGACCTGGCAAGCCCGCTGGCAGAGCCGTTTCTTCTTGCTCTCGGTCTTCGCTACCCATACTCTGACGGTGCATGAGCGGGTCAATTTTTACGGCGCTCTGGGATTGGACGCCACGGCCTTTGATCAAGAGGTAATTCGTAAAACGAACGAAACTTCGGCTCGGGCTTTTCCCGTAATTTTAGACGTGGAGAACCCGGAATTTTTCCCCCGCTTACAGGCCTGTAGTCGGGCTAATTTAGAGATGGGTCAAATCGAGAAAACTTCGGCGCCGGCTTGGCTGAAAACGTTGCGTAAATTGCCCTATATTTTCAGCATTGTCGGTCATCTCTGGCGACTGTTTTGGCTGAAACCTATCACCGTGGAAGAGCGCCGGGGTTTGGTGCTTTAACAAGGATTTAAGCGCCTTAATCTCAACGATGAGACGCTTCCATTAGCGGCGCCGGTTGAGGGGCGAACCCCCGGCGCCGCTTTAGAAAGGAGCCTCAAATTTCCGCCACAGCCCGCTCGATCAAACGGTGAGCCAGGGTTTGGATACCGGTGTGTTCGTAGTAGTTAGTGGACATATCGATAAAGGCGGCGAGGTAGTCCAGTTTATCCTCGGAAACCTCCATAAAGCCCCGCAGGTGGCCGATCACCTTCTCCGGCGTTAGCCCCCGGTCGGAGACAAAACCTGTCATCCAGCCCTTGACGGAATCCAGACTTTGGCCGATGAAGTCCAACTGACCCGCGGCGCCGTTGCCGGGAATTAGGGGTTTAATTTTGCTAAAGGTGCCGTTTTGCTCCAGTTCTTTCGGAGTGAGATTTTCCAGAAAATCGAGGGACTTCAGGACGAAATTAGGCCCTAGGGGAATGAGTCCGTCAAAACAGACCAGCGCCGCCATCCGCATCAAAGATTCGCCGCTGTAGTCTCCTAAGGAGGCGACAAAATCGCCGATACTGTCGCCGGGAATGCCGTTAATTTGGCAAAAGGCCACCAGTTCCGCCACGAGTTTAATGGAGAGATCCAGCGCCTGGGCCTTTTCGGGGTTGGGGGTGATTTTATTGAGGAAGCCGAGGAAAGAGACCTTTTCCCCCACTTTATTCGCCAGCGCCGCGGCGCCGAGGGCTCCGTCGGTGGCGTCCACAGTTTGGTAGAGCCAGAGGGCGTTTTGGTAACCCTGGGATTTATCGTTAAAGAGCCAGACCGCCCGCTCGCCGATTTGCTGAATCAGCCCTTCGTCGGTTTCGCCGGTGACTTTGCGGATGGTGTTTTCAAAGCCGACGATATTTTCCCACTGGCCGGGGACAACAAAATCTAAGGACTTGAGCAGGGTAATGGTCAGACCGCCCTGGGGGAGTTGATCCACCAGTTCAAAAATTGATTTACTCACGGGATTAATCCTCTAAAATGGGGAATTTATTTAAGTTGGGCCAGACCCTTTAAATTAAACTTGCCGAGCCAGGTTTCCCGGTCAGCGGCGCTGAAACTGGGGTCCCGGGAGAGGACTTTTACTTGATAGCGATCCGCCACTAACACCGCGGTGGCGGTGGAACCCTGCTGGACGGCGGGAAAACCGCTAATTTGGGCGCTACTGCTCTTAAATTTATCGGCGGCGCCGGGGGTGTTGACCACGTCGGAAATGGCCATCACCGCTAAATCCTTGCCGTCTTTTTTAAGTTTGGCCTCGGCGAAGCCTTTTTTCTCTTGGGTATAGACCCGCTCAAAGCCTTGACCCGCGGGGGGGAAGAAGCGGTTAAAGTCGCTCCCCTGGGTCGATTCTTTGACCACGGCCTTAGCGCCGCGTTCCGTGCTTTGTTGTTGGGCCTGCTCAAACCGGGAGGGCGGCTCCGGGGCGCAGGCGGTAACTCCGACCCAGAGCAGTAGAGAAAGAAGAGCGATGGCGAGAATTTTCTGTAGTCGTTGACGCATTATTCCCTCATTGGGCGAAACCGAATCTATTCCCCGTTGTATCGGTTTTTGCGTCTTAACTGGGCTGACTGTAAAAAAACGTTACCTTAACTCGCCAATTCCAAACACCGGCGCCGGAAATCTTCGCCCCGCTCCTCAAAGCTTTTATACTGGTCAAAACTGGCGCAGGCCGGGGAAAGGAGCACGCACCGAGCGCCGAGGGAGAGCGCCGCCTCTAGACCCCGCTTCACGGCCCGCTCCATCGTTTCCACAATTTCGTAATTTTCGTAACCCACTTCCTTAAGCCGTTGGGCGAAGGCCGGCGCCGCGGCGCCGATTAACAACACCCGGGCCGCGCGGGCTTGAATCTGGGCTAACCAGGCCCGGTCTTCCCCCGCCTTGGCCTCTCCTCCGGCGATGAGGATAGCCGGCGCCGTTACAGACGCTAGACCCACCTCCGCGGCGTCGTAGTTGGTGGCCTTGCTGTCGTTGATAAAGTCCACGCCCTGGATACTACAAATTTTCTCCAGACGATGGGGCACGCCGTTAAAGGTTAATAAAGTCTGGGTAATGGCTTTTTTATCAACGCCCGCCAGCCGAGCCGCCGCCGCGGCCATCAGTAAATTCTGTTGATTATGGCGCCCAACCATTTTGAAGAGATGAACCGGCAGGAGCAGTTCCCCAAAAGCGCCGACCCAGGCGTCCTGGAGATAGGCGGCCCGACTCAACGGACAAGGCAGAGCGGCTGGCCCCTCGACGCTGGTCCAGTAGGCCTCCGGGTATTCCTCCGGCGCCCGTTGACGGAGGTAGGGATCGTCGCCGTTAAAAATTTGGCTTTTGGCGCGCCGCAAAAGGGAGGCTTTAATGCCGTAGTAATTTTCTAGGGTTTTATGGCGCTCCAAATGGTCGGGGGTAAAGGTAGTCCAGAGGCCGATTTCCGGCGCTACCGTGGGGGAGGCTTCGATTTGGTAACTGCTAATTTCGGCGACAATCCAGTCAAAACGGCGATTTTCTAAGACCAACTCGCAGGCCGCGTAACCGATATTGCCGCAGGCCGGCGCTTGCAGTCCGGCGGTTTCAAAAATAGCTTGAATGAGGGAAGTGGTGGTGGTTTTGCCGTTGGTGCCGGTAATACCCACCCAGGGATACTGTTTTAAATACCGCCAAGCCAGTTCCAACTCCCCCATCACCTCTACGCCCTTTTCCCTCGCTTGGCTGAGGAGGGGAAGATCCCAGGGCACGCCGGGACTAACCACTAACCGATCCGGAAAATCTTGATGCTCCCAACTGAGAGCGCGACCCAGTTGAACGGTAACGCCCTCTCCTTCTAGGGGCGCGCCCAGCGCCGCCAGGGTTTCAGTCTTGGCCCGATCCGTCAAGGTCACTTCCCAGCCGTCCCTGCGGAGAACCCTCGCCGCCGCGATACCTGAACGCCCTAACCCAATGATGATCGCCTTGGCCATATCCTTAATGTTGCGTTTAATCCGTTGTTAACTGTCCTCAATTTTTCCATTGTAGGGGGCTGGGGTATATACACATCTAGCCGTTAGTCTTGTTTTGCCCCCCAGCCCCCCAACTTTGGGGGGAGTTCAGAATCTTACTCAGTTCAAAGTCCCCCAGAATTGGGGGATTTAGGGGGCGAGAGACGGTTAAACAGACAACCAAAGACTTGCGAGTCAATCATGGGAGGATGCGATCCCAAGCTAGTCCTAGGATCTCGATCCAGGGTATGATTCACTCCAATCCGCCCAGTTCCTCTCGCCTATGTTGATTTCCAGAGCGCCGGTCAGAATTAGCTTTTTTGGGGGCGGCACGGACTATCCCGAATATTTTTTAAAAGAAGGCGGCGCGGTCTTAGCCACGGCCATTGATAAATTTTCCTATATTACCGCCAGTCCCTTTCTCAGTCACCTATTCGACTATTCCATTCGGGTTTCCTACCGCAAGGTGGAGTTGGTGAAAACGCCGGACGAAATGGAACACCGGGTCTTTCGGGAATGTCTGAAACTCTGCGGGTTGGAAAAGGACATCGAGCTTCACAACGTGGCGGATCTACCGGCCTTTACGGGTTTAGGCTCCTCTTCGGCCTTTACGGTCTCTCTCCTCCAGGCCCTCCACAGTTTTAAGGGCGAGTTTATTCGACCCTTGGATTTAGCCTACGAAGCCATCTACGTCGAGCGTCATCTCGTCCAGGACAAAGTGGGTTGTCAGGATCAGCTGATGGCGGCGCTGGGGGGCTTTAACCTCGTGGAATTTAGAACCGAGACCGATATTCTCGTCCATCGTCTGCCCCTTTCGCCCCAGCGCCTACAGGAATTTGAGGAGCACCTTTTTATTGTCTTCACCGGCATCAAGCGCCGGGCCGCCCAGGTGGTAGAAAAACAACTCCAGCGGGTGGGGGATAATCGGGACACGTTGAAAACCATGCGCCGGATGGTGGATCAGGGCTGGGAGATTCTCACCGGCGCTCAGAGTTTTGCCGCCTTTGGGGAACTGCTCCATCAGGCTTGGCTGGCCAAACGCAGTTTAGACCAGGGGATTTCCAACCCGGAAATCGACCGCCTGTACGACCTCGGCCGCTCCGCCGGCGCCTGGGGCGGTAAACTCCTCGGCGCTGGCGCCGGAGGGTTCATACTCTTTTTCGCGCCGCCGGAAGTTCATCCCCAACTGCGCCAAACCTTCGCTCAGCATCAGGTGTTGACGGTGAAAATCAACGCGCCAGGCTCGCAGATTATTTTTTCCTGAACCAGTCGGGTTCGAGAGGGCTGATCCCGAAGACGGCGGACTTAAGGTTGAGAGGACATTATCGGCGCCGGATTTCGGTTTTCCGCCCTGGCGGGTTCGCTAGAATCGGAAATGATGTCCCAGCCCTTGCCCCCTTCCCAGCCATGAGCGCCACCCTCGCCCCCAAGCCGAAAAGTCTTGTTATCGCCTACCTTCTTTGGGCCTGCGGCCTGAAAGGGTTCTGCGGTCTGCACCGTTTCTATCTGGGCAAGCCTGTCACGGGAACCATTTGGTTTTTGACCATCGGGGTGGGAGGCATCGGACAGTTCATTGATTTGTTTTTAATTCCGGGGATGGTCAATCGCAAAAACGAAGACCTTCAACTTTTACTACCGCCGGATCAGGGCTTTGGGCCTCTCCACTTTGGTCACCAGGTGTTGGAAAAGATCGACCGCCTCGACGTTCGGCTCCAGCAAAATTTACAAACCCTCCAAGCCAAAGTTCACCCCGCCGGCCCCCTCCATCAATTGATTGAAGGCGCCGAAAAAAATAACCGCGTTCTTTCCCTGGCCCAAGCCATGATCCTCACAGGTCTCGGCGCCGAAGAAACGGAAGCGATTCTCCGGGACGGGATGCGCAAGGGCATTGTGGATGTGGGCAACGACCCGGAAACCGGCGCGGTTCGTTATTACTTTGACGTTTAATCTCTCTGGGATTCTTGCTAAACTACTAGACTGCACGCTTTTATCCGTTCCCCCCATGACTCCCTCGCCCCGGCGCTATCACATCACCACCTTCGGTTGCCAAATGAATAAAGCCGACTCGGAGCGAATGGCGGGGGTGTTAGAAAATTTGGGAATGGAATGGTCGGAAGACCCCAACGGCGCCGACTTGATTCTTTACAACACCTGCACGATTCGGGATAACGCCGAACAAAAGGTTTACTCCTACCTGGGCCGACAGGCGAAGCGGAAGCAGACCCAACCGGATTTAACCCTGATTGTGGCGGGGTGCGTCGCCCAACAGGAGGGAGAACAACTTCTGCGGCGGGTGCCGGAGTTGGATTTAGTGATGGGGCCCCAACACGCCAATCGGTTGGGGGAGTTGTTGGAGCAGGTTTTCGCCGGACAACAGGTGGTGGCCACGGAGGCCGTCCATATTTTTGAGGACATTACCAAACCCCGCCGGGACAGCGCCGTCACCGCCTGGGTGAATGTGATCTATGGCTGTAACGAGCGCTGTAGCTACTGCGTGGTGCCCAATGTGCGGGGGGTGGAGCAGTCCCGAACCCCGGAGGCGATTCGGGGGGAGATGACGGAGTTAGCCCGCCAAGGTTACAAAGAAATCACCCTGCTGGGGCAAAATATCGACGCCTACGGGCGGGATTTACCCGGCTCCACAGAATCCGGGCGTCATCTCCACACCTTTACCGACCTGCTCTACTTTGTCCACGACATTGAGGGCGTCGAGCGCCTACGGTTCGCCACCAGCCATCCCCGTTATTTTACCGAGCGCCTGATCAAAGCCTGTCAAGAATTGCCCAAGGTCTGCGAGCATTTCCATATTCCCTTCCAGTCCGGGGACAACGAGATTTTAAAGGCCATGAAACGGGGCTACAGCATCGAGCGCTATCGCCAAATCATCGACCGGATTCGGGAACTGATGCCCGACGCGGCGCTCAGCGCCGACGTCATTGTCGGCTTTCCGGGGGAAACGGAGGCCCAATTTGAAAACACCCTCAAAGTGGTGGAAGACATTGGCTTCGACCAACTCAACACCGCCGCCTACTCCCCCCGCCCCGGCACCCCGGCGGCGTTGTGGGAGAATCAACTGCCGGAGGAGGTTAAAGTGGACAGGCTTCAGCGCCTCAACCATTTAGTCTCGATTAAGGCGGCGGAGCGCTCCCGGCGCTATCTGGGCCGAGTCGAGGACGTGTTAGTCGAAGAAGCCAATCCCAAAGACCCGACCCAAGTGATGGGGCGAACCCGGAGTAATCGTTTAACCTTTTTCCCCGGCCAGATTGAACAGCTACGGGGGCGATTGGTTTCCGTTCAAATTACGGAGGCTCGGGCCTTTAGCTTGACCGGCATTCCTCAGTCTCTGAGTTAACCCGGAAAACCCCGTTCAAGATCGGCGCCGTTTTAGTCAATAATGGTAAAGCCGCTGGCGCCCCCGGCGGGCTGTGTTACGTCCTTGAGAAGTTTATGAAAGTTGGCGATCGCGTTCGGGTCACTGAGTCGGTGTTGGTCTATCACCATCCCCAACATAAGCAAACCGCCTTTGACGCGCAGGGCCTAGAAGGGGAGGTGGTCGCCATTCTCCACGACTGGCAGGGGCGGCCCATCAGCGCCAACTTACCGGTCTTGGTGAAATTTGAAGGGCGCTTTAAGGCCCATTTTCGAGAGTCGGAACTGACGTTAATTGAGGGTTAGGGCCAATTTTCAGCTTCTAGGTTTATACTGGGGTCTTTCTCTCTGTCTTAGGTATCAGGAGACGCGGACTATGGGGCTAGGCGAATTGAAAGGTCGGGATCTCTTATCCATCGCCGACTTGACCGTAGAGGAACTACAAGCGGTCTTAGATTTGGCGGCTCAACTGAAGAGCGGCGAGAAAAAGCCCCACTGTCCCCAGATTTTAGGTCTCTTATTTTATAAAGCCTCCACCCGCACTCGGGTTTCCTTCAGCGCCGCCATGTACCAACTGGGGGGACAGGTTTTAGATCTCAATCCCAGCGTCACTCAGGTGGGGCGGGGGGAGCCGATTCAGGACACGGCTCGGGTATTGGATCGCTACATTGATATTTTGGCGGTGAGAACTTTTAAGCAAACCGACCTAGAGACCTTCGCCGACTACGCCCAGATTCCCATTATTAACGCCCTCAGCGATCTGGAGCATCCCTGCCAAATTTTGGCGGATCTGCAAACGATCCGGGAAAATTTTGGGCAAACGGCGGGCGTTACCGTGACCTACTTCGGCGACGGCAATAACGTGGCCCATTCCCTCCTCATCGGCGGCGCCCTGATGGGCATGGAAGTGCGAATCGCCACGCCCCCGGCTTACCAACCGGATCCCGCCATTGTGGCCCTAGCGGAGAAAGTGGCCGCGCCCGGCGCCAAAATTGTTTTAACCGAAGATCCCCGCGCCGCCGCCGAAGGCGCCCAGGCCCTCTATACCGACGTCTGGGCCAGCATGGGACAGGAGGATCTGGCCGAACAAAGAATTCCTATTTTCCAGCCCTACCAGATTAACGGAGACCTTTTAGCCTTAGCCGATCCCGAAGCCATTGTCCTCCACTGCCTACCGGCCCACCGAGGGGAAGAAATTACCGAGGCGGTAATGGAAGGCCCCCAGTCTCGACTCTGGGATCAGGCGGAAAACCGGATGCACGCTCAGAAAGCTCTGTTGGTCAGTTTGCTGGGTATTTCTTAACCATGGCTTGTTACTTGGGGTTTGACCCCGGGCGGGACAAGTGCGGGGTCGCGGTGGTGGACTCGGGACAACTCCAGTTCGGCGCCGTTATTTCGTCTGATGAAGTCCCCGGAGAATTAGAGCGTCTGCGACGGCTTTATCCCCTCAAGGCCCTAATTCTGGGGAACCAAACCACCTCCCGTCAGTGGCAAGCGCAATTGGCGGCGCTAGCGCCGGATTTGCCCATTTATCCTGTGGACGAACGCAATAGCACCCAGGAAGCCAAAGAAAAATATTGGCAACTTTACCCCCCTAAGGGATTAACCCGTCTTTTGCCCGCCGGTTTGCGAACTCCGCCCCGGCCCGTGGACGACATTGTGGCGCTGGTCTTGATTGAGCGGTTTTTAGCCCAAACTAACGGCGCTTAGAGACTGTTCGTGGAGAAGCCCTACAACGGCGGTTCCCCCGCTCCGCCCAAGCGCCCCTGCGGGAACCGCTATCTTTGGGAGGCGATAGATCGGCTGGTAATGATCAAACTGAGTAAAAGGCATGTATTGTAGAATCAGGGAAGTAAGCATTCTCTCTAAGGATGGGATTCAAAAACGTAAATGGATACAAGGAATACATTTTTGGGGCCAAGGCGGGCATACAATGGTTGAGTACCTAAAACCTCAATCTTTAAGTTCTTTTTCTTTAAAGTTCCTTGATATCCAAAACACTATGTCACCGATCTATAAGCCTAAGCCTATTGGTCTGATTCTTCAGGAAGCGGATCTGATTACCCCCGCCCAGATTGAGGTGGCGCTTCAGGATCAGCAGTATTTTCAACTCCCCTTCGGAGAAATTTTGGCGCTCCACGGTTGGATTCGGCAGGAAACAGCGGATTTTTTTGTGGAAGAATGGCCCCGCCTTACCCTAGGCCCTTTAGACTGTCCCCTCGGGCACTACCTCCAGCAGGCGGCTTTACTAGAAGAGCGTCAAATTCAGGAAATTTTGCGAGAACAGAAACGACTGGGGGTGCGTTTTGGCTCTGTGGCGGTTATTAAAGGATGGCTACGTCCCAAAACCCTCGACTATTTTCTGGAAAACCTGATCCCCCAATCCGCCACGGACTCCGCCTTTCAGGTGCGACGAACGATTCCGAGGCCGACTTTGCCCCGTTGTCAGGAGGAAACTAACCTAAAAACGGAGAGCGGCCTGATTTTGAGCGAATCCACCATTACAGTGCCCAAGGGGTTCGCCCTAGTGGGCGTCGATTCCAAAAACACAGACCGAGAGGATTACGACCTGTCGGGAGATCTGGAGGGGCATATTGATATTGACGATTTTTTCTGGACGGATTGACATTGACGTCAATTTTATCCCCCAACCCAACGCCTTCCTAACTGGGAGGCTACTGAATTTGTCCGTTATCGGTCTTTCGGCTTGAAGCCCCGAGAAGGCCGCCTTAACGGGGTGATTGCAGGGTCTTCCGCCCCAAGGAGCCGGGTTTTCAACCGGTTGCCGGTAAAATTAGTTTTAAATTAAAACTTTTAAATTTAATCCTTGCCCTGAATGAACGCGGAACCGATTCCCCCCATTACGCTCCCTCCTCTGCGAGATTGCCATCAGGAACAGATCTGGCTCCAGGCGGCGCTGGAGACCTGGCTCAACGAGGAATACCTACCCGAACCCGTGAATAGCAAAATCGCCGAGCGGGCCGCCCAGATCTTTATCCGCCAGCGCCTAGAGGGCGAAAACGACCTAGGGGGGTTAGTTCTCGCCATTGTCACGGAAATGCAAGCTTTCGATTTTCGCAATAGCTTTTATAGCGAGTTTGCCGTAGCTAACGCGGTCGGGGATTTGATTCTGAAGAGTTTAGGCTACGACCGCTGTTGCGGACAGTCTTAAACGCCCTCGCATTTTCCCCTCGGTTGAAGCTACCAACTGGACTTGACCACGCCGGGGAGGAGTCCTTGGTGGGCCCAGGAGCGGAGGACATTGCGGCAAAGCCCGAAGTCCCGGTAGTAGGAACGGGGGCGGCCGGTGACTTGGCAACGATTACGGCGCCGGTTGGGGGAACTGTTGCGGGGCAGGGCTTGCAATTTTTGGTGGGCGGCCAGTTTATCTTCTAGGGTTTCCGCTAGCCGAAATTCTTCTTTCAGGGTTTCCCGTTTGGCGGCGTATTTGGCCACCAGGCGGGCCCGGCGCTTGTCCCGCTCGATCATGGATTTTTTAGCCATAGGATTTTTAACTTAGAACTCTCAGTCTAAAAAGTCAGCGTTTCTTATACTATCACACTTTGCGGATATCAGATATTCAGTCGTCAGTTATCAGAGGGAGGCGGCAACGGTTGACTCCGCGGGTTCGGGGATCTGTGGCAAAATGGGGCGTTAACGCTTACCCCAACAGTTTATGACAGCGCCGATTCTCTCCCTACGCAATCTAGGGGTTTCCTTTCCGGGAGCGCCCCGACCGGCGCTGGGAGGTCTGAATTTGTCCCTCAAGCCGGGGGAAGTTTTAGGACTGGTGGGGGAGTCTGGGTCGGGCAAGTCTTTGACGGCGCTGGCGATTTTGGGACTGCTTCCCCCGGCGGCCCGACTGGATTCTGAGAGCGAGATTTGGTTCCGTCCCGCCCAGGGGGAGCCGGTGAATCTATTGGCTCTAGCGGAAGCGGAAAAACGGGCCTACCGGGGGGGGCAGATCGCTATGATCTTCCAGGAACCCATGAGTTCCCTTAACCCGGTCTATAGTATTGACTTTCAACTGACGGAAGCGATTCGTCTCCACCAAAGCGTGAGTCCCCAACAGGCCCGACGGCAAGCCGTCGCCTTACTGCAAGAAACTCGGGTCATTCCTAGCGACAGCCAGTTAGAGGCGGAATTTCTCAGCGCCCAACCCCCGGTTTCTCCGGGTGAAGGCTCCGTGACCCAGGCGTTAACTCAATACCGCGAACGGCGCCGGCGCCAATTTTTAGGGCGTTATCCCCACCAACTCTCCGGTGGGCAACTGCAACGGGTGATGATCGCCATGGCCATTTCCTGCGGCCCGAGTCTTTTAATCGCGGACGAACCCACCACGGCGCTGGACGTGACGGTGCAGGCGGAAATTCTGCGACTTCTCCGAGATCTTTGTAAAACCCACCGGGAAATGGCCTTAATTTTTATCTCCCACGATTTAGGCGTCATTAACGAAATCGCCGACCAAGTGGCGGTCATGTATCAGGGGGAGGTGGTGGAGCAGGGGTCTAGGGCGCAAATTCTTTACCAGCCCCGCCATCCCTACACCCAGGGGTTGTTGGCCTGCCGTCCCCGCTTGTCGCCTCAGGTCAGAAAATTGCCGACAGTGGGAGATTTTCTCGGTCAAACCCAGGCGCCTCTCCCGTTGGAAATCATTACCCCGGCTCAGGAAAAAGAACGTCTAGAGCGCCTGTTAAAACAAGAGCCTCTGCTCCGGGTGGAAGAACTCACGGTGGAGTTGGGACAACGGAGCGTCTGGCGCTCGACGGCGCCGGTTCGGATTTTGGAGGACTTGAGTTTTGAGGTTTATCCGGGGGAAACCCTAGGCTTGGTGGGGGAATCCGGGTGCGGCAAATCAACCCTGGCCCGGGCGTTGCTGGGGTTAATTCCGATTCGCTCCGGTCGGGTTTATTTTGACGGGCAAGACTTGACGGGACTTCCCCCCCGCTCCCGGCGCTGGCGTCCCCTCCGGCGGCAAATGCAGATTATTTTCCAGAATCCCTACAATTCCCTTAATCCCCGCCGCACCTTGGGGCAAACCATCGAAGAGCCGTTAATTATTCACCAGGGACGGCGCTCTCAACACCGGCAACGGGCCCGCTATCTGCTGGAACGGGTGGGACTCGATCCCGACTGGGTTTCCCGTTTTCCCCACGAACTTTCCGGCGGCCAGCGCCAGCGGGTCTGTATCGCGCGGGCCTTGGCGCTCAATCCCCGTTTTATTATTTGCGACGAATCCGTCTCGGCGCTGGATGTGTCCATTCAGGCCCAGGTCTTGAATCTGCTCAAGGATTTGCAGTCGGAATTTCAATTAACCTATATCTTCATCTCCCACGACTTGAGCGTGGTGCGGTTTATGGGAGACCGGCTGATGGTGATGAAACAGGGGCGCCTAGCGGAGGCCGTAGATTCGGCGCCGGCGATTATTAATCACCCCAAAAGCGACTACACCCGGCGCTTGTTGGCGGCCATTCCCCAGTTTCCTGAAGATTTAACCTGGTTGGCGGACGCTCAAACCGGCGCTTGACCTCCTCGCCGCCTCTATTTAAGCCTGTTATCCCAATCCTGCAAAAGCGCTTTAGAGACTACAACAAGGGATGAAAGAAGAAGGCGAATCCCAAAATGCCATAGGTGGCCAGTAAGAGAGTCCCTTCTAACCAATTAGAGCGCCCGTCGCTACTGATGGAATTCACAATAAAAACCGCGACGGTGACGGCCACCACTTCAAAGGGGTTAAAGTTTAAATCCATGGGTTGTCCGATGAACCAACCCGCAATCACCAAAACCGGCGCGACGAAAAAGGCGATTTGCAAGCTAGACCCCATCACCACTGAAACGGAGAGATCCATTTTATCTTTCATGGCGACCGTAACCGCCGTGGCGTGCTCGGCGGCGTTGCCGATGATGGGCAACAAAATCACCCCTGTAAAGAGGGGCGTTAACCCCAAGCCCTCGGTGGCTTCTTCTAGGGACTCCACCAACAATTCCGACTCCAGGGCGACCCCAAGGGTCACGGCCAATAAAACTCCCACCCAAAGCCAGAGATTCGGTTTGTAGGGATGGGCCTGCTCCCCTAGATCCTCGTTTTCAGAAATTCCCACTTCGTAGAGGTAGCTATGGGTTTTCATGGAAAACAAGAGACTTAAACCGTAGACCGCCATGAGAATGACCGCCACGGCGATAGAGAGTTTTTGTAAGAGGGGTTCTTCAATGCCCGTCGAGGTGTATTGCAGCGCCGTGGGCAAAAGCAGGGCGATGACCGCCAAATTCATGGAAGAGGCGTTCAAGCGGGCGGCGATGGGTTGAAAACTCTGCTCCTTAAAACGTAGTCCTCCCAAGAGCATGGCGAACCCCATCACTAAGAGTAAGTTGCCGATAATGGAGCCGGTCAGGGTGGCCTTAACCACATCAATCAACCCCCCTCGCAGGGCCGCGTAGGCCAAAATTAACTCCGTAGCGTTGCCAAAGGTGGCGTTCAGCAATCCCCCCAAATTAGGCCCCAGCACCACGGCGATTTCCTCGGTGGCCGTTCCCATAAAGGCCGCCAAGGGCACAATGGCCAGCGCCGCCAGCAGAAAGACGGAAGTTTGCCCCCACTCCTGCCAGTGGGCCCAGAGGGAGAGGGGAAAAAAGGCTAACAGGCAGAGAAAGAAAATATTTTTCTTCACAGGATGTTAAAGGGGGGAGAATGGAGGGCATTATAGCGGAGTTTTCCCAGACCGGCGCCGTTGGCGAACCTTGGACAGAAAACCCCGATGGGGTATGATTTGGCTCCAAAGGCCGGGCGGCAAGACGCTCGTTTTCCTTGGCTCAA
>JAYKIZ010000203.1:0-4884 GCA_035285965.1 Cyanobacteriota bacterium
TGCACAACTTTTTAGGCTAATCCAATTCTTTCTTCTTGGCATATTTTTGAATGTTCATTGGCTGACCCCAGAGAATAGTTTCGCGCTGATAGACCACCATGCCCGGCTTAGCGCCCTTGGGTTTGAAGACGTGTTTCGGTCGGGTATAGACGACCGGAGCTTGATCGCTCTGGCGGGCTTGGCTAAAGTAAACCCCCACATCTGCGGCGCTTTGCAAATCCTCCGCCTCGGGAACAGCGCCGGGGGACAATCGGAGCAGGACGTGACTGCCGGGGATTTCCTGAGCGTGGAACCAGAGGTCGTAGTCCCCCGCTAGGCGAAAAGTGAGTAGGTCGTTTTGGCGGTTGTTGCGCCCCACCCAAATTTCGTAGCCCGAAGGGCTGAGGTAAATGGAGCCGTTAAAACCCGTTTCTTTTTCCCGGCGCCGGGGATGACTCAGGGTCAAATAGCCCTCCTCGCTCAGTTCGTCCCGGATATCCTCCAAAATTCGGCGCTCCTGGGCGCTGGTTCCGTCGTCAAGCTGGTCTAAACTCGCGCCGATTTGAGTTAGGTAAGCCAGTTCTTCTGTCACCTGGGCTAGCAGGGGTAAAACTTTCTCCTGGGCCCGCCTTAATTTTTGGTGTTGTTTGTAAAGACTCTGAGCGTTTTGGAGCCAACTTTTGTCCGGTTGGAGGGGAATGACAACGGTTGCTCCCGTTTCAAAGTCCGCCAAGGTCGCCTGGGTTAAACCCGGCTGGGCTAAATGGAGATGGGCCATCAGCAGATCCGCCTCCCGACGAGCGCCGTCGGCGCCGGCCGCCTGGGTCAAACGGGTCTGAAAAACAGTCTGTTTTTGGGACAACTTGGTCTGGCAAACCTTCAGCGTTTGGCGCAACTGACCCCGAAGTTGGCAAAAGGTTTCCTCGGCTAACCAGTAGCGATAGTAATTATCAATTAACGGGTGACAGCTCTGAATCGGCGCCGCCTCTAGATGGGTTAGCGCTACAACCCGATAGCCCTGACCCCAGGAATGGGGCCGAAAATATCCCTCTTCTAACGCCCTTAACCATTGACGCCAGACTCCAAACAAAGCGCCCCACTCTCCGGCGCTGAGGGTTGGCGTTTCTCTGTTTTTATCTAAATCCGCCGCCTCCAGCAGTTGAGCCGCCAGCGCCGGACTCAGCCCTCGATAGGTTTTGAGAAGTTGTTTTCCCAGAGGGCCGGGAATTAAACTGACCCGCTCTTGCCAACTTTCAAAAGACTCCGCCAGACTCGGTTTTTCATTCAACAGCGCCGGGGGCGGAACGTAGGGCTGGCCGGTCTGCACGGTTCTGAGGCGGGATTGTTCGGCGCTGACCTGATGGGCCGCGGTAATGATCTGATTGTGCCCATCAGTTAGGATTAAATTACTGTATTTCCCCATGATTTCCTCGTAGAGGCAAAACTGGGGGGGTTCGCCGGGACGAGAACCAAACTGAAGCCTAACTACCCGTTCCCAGGGTTCGGTCAGTTGAACGACCGTTAACGCCAGACCCTTCAGCTGGTGACGCAGCTGATCGCTGAGAGTGAAGGTGTCCGGCTCCCTAGGGGGCGGGGCGCTCAGGACCAGGCGAGCGGCCTGGGGATGCCAGGAAAGAGTCAGCCAACCCCGTTTTTCTAGGGTTCTCAACCCCAAAGACAGCGTGTGACGGTCTTGTTGATAAACCTGCTCGACCCTAGCGGGCAACCAGTCCGACTGAAGGTCGTGGCAGAGCGCCGCTAGGGTCGTATAGTCAACGGGTTGCATTCGCCCCTAGTCTTCCCCTTCCACATTAGCCCGGTACTCGTCCGCGGAAAGGGTCTCTTCTAGGGTTTCTTCCCAGTTGTCAACGCGGACTTTGATCAACCAAGCTTCCCCATAGGGCTCTTCGTTGAGCAATTCCGGGCTTTCCAAGAGAGCTTTGTTCACCTCGATCACCGTCCCCGCCACCGGGGAATAGACATCGGAGGCGGCCTTAACCGACTCCACCGCCCCGATGGCGCCCCTGAGTGTAAGGGAGTCTCCCTCCTCCGGTAGTTCCACGAAGACAATATCGCCCAGCTCGTCCACCGCAAAGGCGCTGAGACCGACGGTGGCGATTTCGCCGTCTAACCGCGCGTATTCATGGCTATCCAGATAGCGGAGATCATCAGGATATTCCAAAGCCATAGCCCATCCTCAAATTGGGTTCACTCAGGCTAGTCTATCAAAGACTGGGAAGGCTCGGCGCCGGTTTGAATGGAGATTTTTGAGCCAGTCACTTAGGATTAGAAACCGACCCAGAATCTAAGGGTCGCCCGATTAAAAAACAGCGCCGGCGATAGCCGCTTTCATGTCTCGCACCGCCCGCTCTAAACCGACCAAAACAGCGCGGCTGATAATGGTGTGGCCAATATTTAACTCTTCCATCGCCGGTAATTGAGCAATGGGGCGGACATTCCAGTAGGTGAGTCCGTGGCCGGCGTTAACTCGCAATCCCAGATCCTGAGCCAGTAAACACCCCTGACGGAGGGTTTCTAGTTCCCGAGCTTGCTGGGCTGGGTCGGGGGCGTCGGCGTATTTCCCCGTATGTAGTTCAATCCACTGAGCGCCGGATTGGGCCGCGGCTTTAATTTGCCCCTCCTCGGCGTCGATAAATAAACTGACGGGAACTCCGGCGCTTTGCAGTTGAGCCACCAGAGGTTCCAGTTTATCTAAATGCCCCGCCACCGCTAACCCCCCTTCGGTGGTGACTTCTTCCCGGCGCTCCGGCACCAGAGTCACATAATCCGGCTTCAACTCCAGAGCGATGGCCGTCATCTCCGGGGTAGCGGCCATTTCCAGATTCAGATGGGAGCGAACCGTTTGGCGCAAAAGACGGACGTCCCGATCCTGAATATGGCGCCGGTCTTCCCGCAGATGAACAGTAATGCCGTCGGCGCCGCCCAGTTCCGCCAAGACCGCCGCGGCCACGGGATCTGGCTCAACGGTTCTCCTCGCTTGACGAATGGTGGCCACATGGTCAATGTTGACGCCGAGGGTAATCATGGAAGAGCTTCTCTTGGAGCGGGAACGCAATTTAAATTTTCTATATGGTAGCGCTTTCATTTCCCCCTCAATCCTCCGTCGCCGACGGGCTGAACAGGAAAAACTCCGAGCAGAGGAACAGCGCCGACGGGTGGAGGCGGAGGAAGAACAGGCCCGTCAGTTGATCGCAGTCCTAAAATATGACTATGTAGCCCCCCTAGCATGTTCTTCCCGAAAGAGAGTACAAATATTTATGAACCAATGTAAACAGTGGCGGTTACACAGGAAACTGGTCTTAACCTAGCGTTACAAAATGCGTATCTCTCACCCATCTGCAAGCCGCTATCACGACTGTCCAAACAGCCTCTAACTGAGAATGAATTAATCCTAAAAGTTTTAGAAGCGCCTCTCTCACAACTCCAGTGCCGTAGCGTAATCGTCGCTGACGGGTTCCAGGGAAAAACAGGGGAGCCGGACGGTAAAACAGGTGCCTTCCCCGAGGGCGCTTTCCACGGTCACGTCTCCCCGGTGTAGGGTTGTGCATTTTTTGACGATGGCGAGGCCCAAACCGGTGCCTTGGATGGTGCCCACGTTGCTGGCTCGGTGAAAAGAGGTAAATAAAAGGGGCAAATCCTCCGAGGGAATGCCCATACCCTGGTCTCGGACGGTAAAGACCGCCTCGTCCTCAGACGCCGTGAGGGTAAAGTAAACCTGACTTTGAGACGGGGAATACTTGAGGGCGTTGCTGAGGAGATTGGTGAGAATTTGGCGGAGGAGCTTGGGGTCAAAGACTGCGTCCCAATCCAATTCCGGCGGTAGGCCGGAGTCGCCGCACTCAAAGACAATAGCTTGCTCCCCAGCGCCGAGTTGGATCTCCGCGGCTAACTGGCGGCAAAAGTCCCGCAAATTGCCCAGTTGGGGTTGGAAAGCCAGGCGCTCGGCGTCGGCCCGATTGACCAATAAGACGTCGTCCAGCAGATCCGTCATGTGTTTGACGCTCCGATGGATGCGCTGGAGGTGTTGCTGGCGCTTGTCTTCGCTGAGGCGCTGATAATAAAGTTCTAAAATACCCGTAGAGGAGCCGATGATAGCTAGGGGCGTGCGAAACTCGTGGGAAGCCATGGAAATAAAGCGGGAGCGCAATTCGCTCAGTTCCTTTTCCTTTTCCAGCGCCTGCAAAATTTCCTGTTGGGCCTGTTTGAGGTTGGAAATATCCCGCATGATGGCTACCCAGTAGAGAGGCGCGCCGACGGGGTCGTAAATCACAAAGGCATTAACCAGTACTGGGATGGGCTGGCTGGTGATAAAGTGACGTAAGCGCATTTCCCCCTCCCAGCGTCCTGTTGTTTCCAATTGGCCAAAAACCGCCGTTTCGACCCAGGGTAAATCCTCCGGGAAATGAAAATCGGTGATACGGGTCTGCTGGGCGGACTGGAGGGAGGCGAGGCCGACTAAATCACAACCCGCTTGGTTTAAAAAGGTAATGCGCCGCTCCCTGTCGGCGATGGCCACAAACTCGGAGCTATTTTTGACCACCGCGTCCAGGGTGTGGCGCTCCGCCTCTAGGCTCCGGCGCTCGCGAATATCGTTGGCGATGCCGACAAAACCGACGCAATGGCCCCCTTCGTCCCGCAGGGCGTTCACCGTCAGGGAGACGGGAACCCGCTCTCCGGTTTTCGTTAAATAAGTCCACTCCCGCTCCTGAACCTCTCCCAAGGTGGCGGGGAGGGTAAAGACAGTCATATCCGCCGGGACATTTCTCCCGAGGGCGGAGGTCAACTCCCGCGCCCGCTGTTCCATCTCCTGGGGATCGTGGAATAGGGCTGGTGTGTGTTGATGGAGGACTTCTTCGGCGCGATAGCCCAGTAAGCGCTCCGCCG
>JAYKIZ010000204.1:0-2598 GCA_035285965.1 Cyanobacteriota bacterium
AAAACAAAGCCGATTTTAACCCTGGGGTTGGGTCTGGGGGGAGTTTTGCTGGCTTGGGAATTGTTGGATCAACAGTTGGCTCTGTTGGGGGAGTGGGGACTCTGGGGTCTTTCCGCCCTAGGTTTGGCTCTCTGGGGACTGCGACAGAGAACTCCGGCGCCGGTTAACGCCAAGATTAGCCCCCTGACGCTAACCCAAGTGAATCAGGAGCGCCGACGCTTGCAAACTCTGTTTAACCAGATTCGAGAAACAGCGCCGGAGTTAGATCTAGCGGATCTCCAAACCGCTTTAGACGCGCTAGAAAACCCGGCGCCGATTTCCCTTTTTACGGGAGCTATCGGCGGCGCTAAAGGAAGCGGAAAAACGAGTTTATTAAACCAACTGCGACTGACGCCGGGACTGGCGGCGCTGGACTGGCAAGAGTATTTTCACTGCGACCCCGACCCGGAAACCTGGCCCCTCCCGAAGGCGGATTTTCTCCTTTGGGTCGTCAGCGCCGATTTGGGCGACCAAGACTGGCGAGCGCTCCAACGACTCCAACGCCATCATTACCCCTTGTTTTTAATCTTTAACAAACAGGACTGTTACGGGCCCGCCGCTAGGACGGAAATCCTAACCCAGGTTCAGTCTCAGGCAGGCTCGCTGACGCCGCCCGCTCAGGCGATCCCCCTCAGCGCCGCTCCCCGCCCTATCCTCGTTCGGCGTTATGAAGAGGATGGCCAAAGCCAAGAGTTTTGGGAGCCAGTTCCGGCGGACTTAGGCGCTTTGCCGAAAGCATTGGAAACATTGACGGCGACTCAAGCCGAAACGTTACGACTGGGACGGCAGTGGCGGGCTTGCCAAGCGCTTCAGGATCAGGCTAAAGCCCGCCTTGACCTCCATCGGCGCCGTCAAGCGTTGCCGATCATTGAAAAATATCAATGGTTGGCCGCCGGCGCCGCGGCGGTAAATCCCCTCCCTGCGGTGGATCTTTTGGCAACAGCGGCGGTTAACGCCCAAATGGCCCTAGATTTAGGGCAAATCTATCAGCAAAAACTCTCTCGAACCCAAGCTCAGACCCTAGCTTCGGCGCTGGGGGAAGTGATGTTAAAGCTGGGACTGGCGGAATTAGCAACCCAGGCGCTGGGATCAGTTTTGAAAAGCCAACCTTTGACCTATGGCGCGGGGGGTCTTGTTCAAGGAGCCGCGGCGGCCTATTTGACCCGGTTAGCTGGCTTAAGTCTTTTAAACTACTGGGAAGCGCAACCCCTCTTTGGGCCGACGGAAACGCCCTTCAACCTAGAGCGTCTGGGAGTCGCCGCGCAAGGGGTTCTCTCCCAAAATCCCCTGCGGGATTGGGCGCCCCGACTGTTACGTCAAACCGCGGATCAGCCTTTATTAAACAATCTCTGAGACAAAAATTCTCTTCTCTTCCCTTGAATAGCGCTAGGAGCGCCGAAGATGTCTGTAAAACCCGATTGGCTGAGAGTGAAGGCCCCCCAATGGCAGAGGGTGGGAACCGTGAAGGAGATTTTGCGGGATCTGGGTCTCAATACGGTCTGCGAAGAGGCCTCCTGTCCCAATATCGGCGAATGTTTCCAAGCCGGGACGGCGACGTTTTTAATCATGGGCCCGGCCTGCACTCGGGCCTGTCCCTACTGCGACATCGACTTTGACAAGCGCCCCCAGCCCCCCGATCCCCAGGAGCCGTTCAATTTAGCGGAGGCCGCGCGGCGCCTGAAGTTAAACCATGTGGTTATTACGGCGGTGAATCGGGACGATCTAGCAGACGGCGGCGCCGCTCAGTTTGCTCGTTGTATCAGAGCGGTGCGAGAACGCTCTCCCCAAACGACTATTGAGGTCTTAATTCCCGATCTCTGCGGTAACTGGGAGGCGTTAGGGGTGATCCTGGAAGCTCAACCGGAAGTTTTAAACCACAACACGGAAACCGTGCCTCGCCTCTACCGTCAAGTCCGGCCCCAGGGGGATTATCGGCGCTCTCTAGAACTCCTGCGTCAAACTCGGGCATTAGCGCCGCGAATCTATACCAAATCAGGTCTCATGGCGGGGTTAGGGGAAACGGACGCGGAAGTTCGACAGGTCATGGCGGATTTACGGGCGGTGGATTGCGATATTTTAACCCTGGGGCAATACCTCAAGCCCAGTCCTAAACATCTGTCTGTCCAAGCTTTTATTTCCCCAGAGCAATTTGACGACTGGCGCCGTTGGGGGGAGTCCCTCGGTTTTCTCCAGGCGGTTTCCTCCCCCTTGACCCGCAGTTCTTACCACGCCGAAGAAGTGCGGCGCTTGATGGAGCTTTATCCCCGCTAGGGAGCCGCGACGCATACAGTTCTATTCCGTAATCCTCTCATTTCATTAAAAGGGACTTGAGGATACTGAGCTTTAAAAGTCTCAGAGAAACGGTTAACTGCTTCTCCAATGATGATAAATTGATCTATTAAACCCCAGAGATTAAAGATTGCGCTTTTTCACAGGGCTATTTCATTTTTGCACAAGCGATGATTCATCACCTTGAGACCGGGGCGCTTTTGGCAATAATAGCTAATGCGTCGTTTGGTAAAGTTAATGGAAAAATCCTTTACTCCTAAGCTTTTGATC
>JAYKIZ010000205.1:0-4958 GCA_035285965.1 Cyanobacteriota bacterium
GCCCACGGAGAAATGGCCGTTCCTGTCCCCGCGGTTCTCAAGCTCTGGGAACTCGTCCAAGCGCCGATTTACGACAACGGCTTGTCGGGGGAACTGGTCACCCCCACCGGCGCGGCCATCGCCACTACTTTAGCCCAGGGTTTTGGCTCCGCCCCGAGCTTAACGTTAGAAAAGATTGCTTGCGGCGCCGGCAGTAAAGATTTGCCCCGCCCCAACCTGCTCCGACTCTGGCTCGGGACAGGGGTTAACAACGCCTTGACGGAAACGATCCAAATTCTAGAAACCCAACTGGACGACCTCACCCCCCAAGCCGTCGCCTACGCGATGGAGCAACTCTATCAAATCGGCGCTTTGGAGGTCTTTACCCAGGCGATAGGGATGAAAAAATCCCGCCCCGGCGTTTTACTGACCGTTCTTTGTCGCCCGGAAGACGCGCCCCGGTGTTTAGACCTCTTGTTTCGAGAAACCACCACCCTAGGAGTGCGAACCCAGACCCAAACTCGCCATGTCCTAGAACGGGATTGGGAAACCGTAGCCACTCCCTACGGCGCTGTCCGGTTGAAATTGGGCTACCGCCTTGAGAATGGGCAAAAACAAATCCTGAACTGTCACCCGGAATTTAGCGACTGCGCTGAGTTAGCGGCAAAAACTGGAGTTCCTTGGCAGGTTATTTATCAGGCGGCGCTCTCGGCGCCGGAACGTTGAGGGGTCGCGGAATCGGAGAAGTCGATTTTTATGCTGTTTCTTTCTAAGTTATTGCCCCTGTTTCTCTATCCCCTCGGATTAACCAGTCTGCTCCTAGGGGGGATGGGGGTCTGGGCCTGGCGTCGGCGCTCGCCCCTGCAATGGCCCCTCTGGTTAACTTTGGCGATTGTGCTCCTGAGCGGCAATTTTTGGGTGAGTCAGGCGCTGATGCGGTCTTTGGAACATCGAGTTTTAGCCCCAGCTCCCCTTCCCCCGGCGCCGGTGATGATTGTGCTGGGGGGAAGCACCCATCCCCGTTTACCGCCCCGAACCTTTCCCGAAGTGGCGGAGGCGGGGGACCGACTGTTGCAAGCGCTGACGCTTTATCAGCAAAAAAAAGCGCCGTTGATTCTCCTCTCCGGGGGACGGATTAGCTGGATGGGCGCCGGAGCGCCGGAGGCGGAGGATATGGCGGAGTTGTTGGTAAAAATGGGCGTCCCAAGAGAAGCGTTGATTTTAGAGCCGGATTCCCTCAATACCCGTCAAAACGCCCAGTTCGTAAAACCGATTTTGACCCAAAGGGGCCTGACCCCGGCGCTGTTGATTACCTCCGCTTTTCATATGCCCCGGGCGTTGCGAATCTTTGAGCAGGAAGGTATCGCCGTCATTCCCGCCCCGACGGATTACCTCACAGTGACGGCGCCGGGGGAAAGCGTCACCTGGCAAAAATTGCTGATTTCCCTTCTGCCCGAGGCCGGGAATTTGGAAGTGACCACCCGAGCGCTCAAGGAGTATATCGGCTTGATCGTCGCCAATCTTTCCTCCTAGGCGACCATTCCAGAAACCCGCCGACGGGGTTTATGATGGAGAGAGCTTTGTTTGTGACCTGACCCCCTATTTGACTCGGCTCTATGACCGCCACTCTGACCGTCGAAAAACAAAAATTAGACCAGCCGCCCCTACAAATTCACTATCTAGGGGATAAGGCGCTCCGGCAACCGGCTAAACGGGTCACCAAAATTGACGCCAGTATCCGCGCCTTGGCTAAAGAAATGCTCCAGACCATGTACAGTTCCAACGGCATCGGTCTAGCGGCGCCCCAGGTGGGGATTCATAAACAGTTGCTCGTGGTGGACTGCGAGCCGGATAAGCCGGAAAATCCGCCCTATATTTTGATTAACCCCCAAATTCTCCAGGCTAGCCAAAGCACTTGCGTTGTGGAAGAAGGGTGCCTCAGTATTCCCAATATTTACTTTGAAGTCACCCGACCGGAAGCCATCGAGGTCAGTTACAAAGACGAATGGGGTCGGCCCCAGCGCCGTCAGTGCGACGGTCTCCTCGCCCGGGTCATCCTCCACGAAATTGACCATCTCAACGGCGTGGTGTTTGTGGATCGGGTTAACAACAATCTGGCGCTGGCGGAGTCCCTGAAAAAAGAGGGTTTTTCTTTGCAAGCGGTGAAACCGATCCGTTAATCCTGGCCGGGGCGATAGACCTGGACGCTTTCTTGCTCGTTGGGATCATTGCGGGCCACCAGCGCCAGCGCCGCCTCCGTCTGACTTAAGTTAACGGGCTGGTGGGGCACGCCGTTGGGGATAAAGATAAAATCCCCCTTTTGGTTGACTACGGATTTAGCGAGATTGTCGCCGTAGAAGGTTTCCACCCGACCCTCCAGCAGGTAAATCGCGGTTTCATAACCGTCGTGGTAATGGGGTTCAGCCTTGGCGCCGGGGGGAATGACCACCAGGTTCATCGATAGCCCCCGCGCGCCCGCCGTTTGCTCGGAAATACCGACAAAGTTGGGCAGGCGCTGGATGGTGTCCACGGTTTCCGCGGGGCGAACGGTGATAATGTCTTGCTCTAGGTTCATGGCGAGGGTGAGAATCAGTTAACAGTAATCAGTTAACCGTAATCTAGGTTCTGGGTGAGAGATTTTCAAAATAGCAAAGAGCGAATAATATCGAGCGCTTTTTTCTGGGCCGCCTGGGTCAGGGGAGAGAGGGTTTCCCCCAGTTCCAGGTTAACCGTAGCGATTTTCAGCCACCAGGCCTCGGGCGCTTTGCCGTAGAGCCATTGACTCAGTCGTAAGAGTTCTTTCGGGTCGCTGGAGTGCCCTAGGGTTCCCAATCCCGGCGCCGGGGTTAAGCTTTCAACTATAACTAGGGGAGAGGATTGCAGACCGGCGTCCAGAAAAACGACTTTTTCCCACTGAGCGAGATCCGCCGCCAATTCTGGAGTCAACTGGTGACAGGCTAAAACTGCGACTCCCGGCCAGGCTTCTCCCTGAAGCCGCTCCGCCAAACGATAGCCGGCGCCGTCGTCGCTCCGCAGGGTATTACCGTAGCCGATAACGCCTAGGCGCTCCATCTTAGTCTCCCGGAATTAATCTCCTAGGGCTGGCTCTTCCGTCGTAATCAGGTTTAAAAACGCCTCCTCTAGGGTGGGACGAACTCGACGCATTTCCCAGAGTTGAAACCCGTGGGACGTTAATAATTGGGCCAAGTCGGCGCCGAGTTCCTTGTGACTCAGATTCTGCGCGGTCACGCCATAGCGCCGGGGCCCCTGGGGGGAAGAGACCGGTTTGATTTGGGTCAGACCTAACCCCGGCACGGCTCTGGTTACAGCGCCTAATTTTTCGATATCGCCGCTGACCTCTAGGACATAACCGCCCTGACCCCCGAGTTCCGTCAGTAAATTCTCCGGCGTATTGGTGGCCACGACTCGACCCTGATTGATAATCACCACCCGGTCGCAGGTCATACTCACTTCCGGCAAAATGTGGGTGGACAGAATGATGGTGTGCCGTTGGGCCAGACTTTTAATCAAGCGCCGCACTTCGATAATTTGTTTCGGGTCTAGCCCCACCGTCGGCTCGTCGAGGATAATCACCGGCGGGTCGTGGACAATGGCCTGGGCGATGCCCACCCGTTGCTTATACCCCTTAGAGAGTTTGCGAATCAACGTCCGGCGCTTGTCCGTCAGTTGACACCGCTCCAGCGCCGAATCCACCCGTTGGCGGCGCTCTCCCGCCGGGACTCCCTTTAGGTTGGCCACAAAGGCAAGAAAGCTCTCCACGGTCATGTCGGGATAGAGGGGCGGATTTTCCGGCAGGTAGCCCAAGCGTTGGCGGGCCGCCAAGGATTGCTCATGGACGTCAATCCCCTCTAAACGGGCCGTGCCCGCGGTGGCCGGAATATAGCCCGCCAGAATGCGCATGGTGGTGGTTTTACCGGCGCCGTTAGGCCCTAGGAAACCTAAAATTTCCCCGGTCTCCACCCGAAAATCCACATCTTCAATAGCGGAGACGGCGCCGTATCGTTTACTGAGACGCTCGACTTCAATCATATTTTTTAAGCTCCAACGCAACGCCTAGCGCCCCACATTAGCATTCTCCTGACGCACCTGGGCGAGAACCGACTCCACCTCCGCGGCCATGGCTTTTTCTCCCTCCTTGTTGAGAAGAAAATAGGACTCTTCTAAATACTTAATTGCCGGGTAGTATAACCCCAAATCTTTGTAATAAACCCCCTTATCATAAAAATTGAGCGCCAGATTGAGGGCCACATTATCTTTTTTAGCTAAATTATCCCGCAGTCGCGGCCCCTGGGGGGAAGGGGCGGATTGGGGCAGAATCAGTTTTTGGGCTAAGGGCGACATCGGCGCCGTCTCGGACGAATCGGGAGCGGAAGGGGTCTGGCGAGCAGACGGGATAGGCGCAGGAGTTTGAACTTGGACGGCCGCCTCTTCCTCTTCGCATAACGGCAGCGCCGAGTGGGGCGGCGCTGTTTTCTGGGCGGCGTCCAGCAGGGGATCGCTCTCCGCTAGGGCGCTTTTTTCAATACAATTAGCGGGCAGGGGGGAGGGAAAAACGGCGCCGGAGCTACGGAGATCTTCGCTCTCTTCGGCGCTGGTTTCGGGTTGTTTCAGTGCGGGTAACTCCTGCCAAATAAATCCCAAAATAGAAAAACTGCCGATGAGGGACACTCCCCCGAGGAGAAGGCGGGAATGTTCCTGAAAAAAGGAAGGACGTTGAATCGGCGCCGGTCGGGGAACAATAGCGCCGGGCGTAAAGTTTTTTTGGAGGGAACGGGGCAGACGAACCGCGGCGGGGCCTCCCACTAGCGCCGCCGCGGAGGGGCGGTGATGCGCTTTGGCCCGCGCTTTGGCCCTACCCAAAAAGCTATGGTCAAAAATGTCGGTTTTGAGCTGAGATTTCCGCTCGCACCAATAGCACTTGCCTTCTCCCCGGTGATAAAAATGGCTTTTCACCGTCG
>JAYKIZ010000206.1:0-2516 GCA_035285965.1 Cyanobacteriota bacterium
AGGTAGCGGGCGATGGGCAAGCGTTGGTGCTCCGCCGCAATGCGGGCGGCCATATCCCAGTCCCGCGCGGCCATGTCCAAAATCCGGTTGGTGGCGGCGTTGCTCTTGAGGAGGATTTGCCCCCAGAACCACAGGCGCTCGATGATGGTGCTAACGGAGAGAATGGATAGAAATAAGAGGGGCCACATGGCGGGGCCGCCCTTCTGCATCAACTCGACTGGATTCACGGCGCTGTCTTACCTCCCTAAGTCCCAAAAATGATGGGCGCAAACAATATCGTTAACATTATTAACATCCCTAGGCCGTTTTGGTTATCTAGGGGTCATGTTTTTGGGATCAATTCCCCCAGGAGGGCGTAACACTCGGCGACGGACTTCCCCTCCGCCAGGGCGGTTTCCAGTTGTTCCAGAACCTTAACCCGTTCCTGTAAGAGATTTTTCGCCTGTAACAAAGCCCAGTTTTCTTTTTGGGGCCAAACCTGGGGCGGCAAACCCAGTTGCCTAAACCCCTGACGCAATTGCTCCCGATCTGTGGCGCCCCCTTCGTCGGCGCCGTAGCGAATCCGCTCCGCGGCGATTCCCCCCAGCCAAACCATGGCCCAGCGTTCCACGTGTTGGGGAAGCGTCGGCGCTTGTTTTAGGGCCTCTCCCCAAGCGTCGGCGTCGAATTGGACTCCCGCCTGTCCCCGTTGCCCGGCTCGCCAGACCGCCCAGGGAGAGAGTTGATATCCCACTACGGGAATATCTAAGCAATAGGCCAGTAGAAAATGTCCCGCTTCGTGGCAGAGACGGCGGCGCTTTTGCTCTGGAGTAGCCAACAGCGCCGTTAACAGGCTTAACCCTCGACCTTCCGCCACCCACTGATCCGCGGTGGCTAGACCGAGAAAACCAAAAACCGCCAGCGCCGGGACAACGGGGGAAAGGTGAATCAGGGGCCCCAACAGCGCCGACAGAGTCATCAGAAAGACGGCGATGGCCGCCCCGTTGAGGAGGGTGTCCGACATCAGCCCGCCGTTTCGATCAAAATTTCTCCATTCTCCAGACGCACGGGAAAAACCGGCAGGGGCTTTTCCTTGGACATCATGCCCATCAGCTTGCCGACGCCGGGGGGGAAAGGCGTCCAACATTTCGGCGCTCCGGTGGTCAGGTCAAACTCGCTTCGGTGGAAGGGACAGACCAAACCGCCACTCTCCGTAACCTTGCCGCTCTTGAGGGGGAGTTTCAGATGGGGGCAGACATTGCTGACGGCGTGGATTTTGCCGTTGTTGTTCAGGAGTAGAATGGCCTGTTGCTCCACCTTCACCACCTGACGGCTACCGGGGGGCAAATCGCTCTCTTTCAGTACGCTAGTCCAAGTCATAGTTGTCTCAAGGTGTTAAATCGGCAGAAGTCCGTCTTGAGCGCTAATTCTAAACCAAAATGACCGGCGCCGATGGCAGAACAAGAGCACGAAGACAGCGGCGCTGGCGGGAAAGCTTAAGAAAATGTTACAAAACTTAACCTATAATAACGAAGGATTTGTAAACCTTTGTTGAAGAAGAGCGAGACGTTAGCCATGCGCGTTGCCATCGCCGGGGCCGGTTTAGCGGGCTTAGCCTGCGCCAAATATTTAGCGGATCTGGGGTTTACGCCCCTGGTTCTGGAGCGCCGAGACGTGCTGGGGGGAAAGGTGGCCGCCTGGAAGGATGAGGACGGCGACTGGTACGAGACGGGTCTCCACATCTTTTTCGGCGCTTATCCCAACCTCTTGCAGTTATTTAAGGAATTGGGCATCGAGGATCGACTCCAGTGGAAGGAGCACACCATGATCTTCAACCAGCCGGAGAAACCGGGAACCTACTCCCGCTTTGATTTTCCCGACCTACCGGCGCCGATTAACGGCGTGGCGGCCATTTTGCGCAATAACGACTTATTGACTTGGCCGGAAAAAATTCGTTTCGGTCTCGGTCTGCTCCCCGCCATGATTCAGGGGCAGAGCTATGTGGAGGAGATGGATCAATACACGTGGTCGGAGTGGATGGCTAAGCAGAATATTCCCCCGAGGGTGGAAAAAGAAGTTTTTATCGCCATGGCCAAGGCGCTCAATTTTATTAACCCCGACGAGATTTCCGCCACCATCCTCCTCACGGCGCTGAATCGCTTTCTCCAGGAAAAAGAAGGCTCCAAGATGGCTTTCCTGGACGGCTCCCCCACGGAGCGCCTCTGCCAACCCATTGTGGATTACATTACGGAGCGGGGCGGGGAAGTGCGTCTCAACGCTGGCTTAAAGGAAATTTTACTGAAGGAAGACGGCACGGTGCGGGGCTTTCTAATTCGGGGTCTAGACGGCGCCGCCGACGAAGTGGTGACCGCGGATCTCTACGTTTCCGCCATGCCCGTGGATCCCCTCAAAACCCTCGTGCCCCTCGCCTGGCGGAATTTTCCCGAATTTCAACAAATTCAGGGGTTAGAGGGAGTGCCGGTAATCAACGTCCACCTCTGGTTTGACCGCAAACTCACCGACATCGACCATCTACT
>JAYKIZ010000207.1:0-4296 GCA_035285965.1 Cyanobacteriota bacterium
CTTAAGGAACAGCGCCGGGAGTTTTTAGAGCAAATCAATCAACTACGACGGGTCGGCGCTCCCTTTCCTTATCTGTCTTTAGAAACCGCTTCCCTTCTCCAACAACAGACCCTCCGCGGTCTCTCCCCGGAGGACTGGGACGAGCTTCGTCAAGCCTTACTCTCCGGTCAAACGAAACCTCGGCTCTCCAACCCGGAGTCCGAGGCCATCTTGACCCGTTTACTGGCCGCCTCTCCTTCCCCGGAGCACCGCGCGGATTGGGCGGAAACCATCGACGAGGCCCGACGGCGTTACGACCGGGTGATGACTAAGCTGTCCCAGGACACCCTGGGGCGCCTTTCCCCCAAAGTGATTACGGCGGCGCTGGAGTTAAACCAGCCCACTTGGGAAACCACCCAACAGAGTATTACCCAGGTTCACGACCGCATTTTAATTCAAGGACTCCCAGCGGGTCTGCCCAATGGCCTACTCCTGGAAACCATCCAACTCCACCTCCGCAACGCCCTGCCGCCTCAACCGGATTTTGTGGCGACGGAAATCTTGGCGGCGCTGTTACAGGATCAACATAATTTGAGCGTCGATAAGGAAGCCACGAAACTTCAGGCGGAGCAAGCGGTTCTGTCCCTACCCCCGGTGGTGGTCTCCATTCGTCAGGGAGAGGCTATCGTCAAAGCCGGAGATCTGATCGACCAGCGCCAATTTGTGATTCTAGACGGGCTAGGGCTGAGTCAACGGGGCACCAACTGGGTCGGGTTGCTGAGAACCGCAGGGTTTGTGGGCGGGGCGCTCATCATCTTCAGCGCCGTGGGTCGGCGGATTCATCGCCCCCTACGCCGTCGAGACCATATTCTGCTCTGTCTGCTGAGCGTTTCTGCTCCGGCGCTGACCCTCATTAATCCCTATTACGCCAATCTGCCGGCGCTGGGCGTTTTAACCAGTAGTTATTACGGCCCCACCTTGGCCCTTTCCCAGGTGGCTCTGCTCACAGGACTGTCCGCCTTTGCGGTGGAGACCATTAATTGGGAATACCTAATTTCTAGCCTAGGGGCGGGTCTGTTGGCCGCGGCCCTGGCGGGTCGTCTCCGCTCCCGGGACGATTTGGCGGTTTTAGGCGTCGGCGTCGGCGTCGTCCAGGGCGGCGTCTATTGGGTCAGTTCCCTTATTTTTAGCGCCACCCCGGCGACCATTTGGTACACCCTTTTACCCGGCGCGGCGCTGTACGGCGCCGTGGGGATGGCTTGGGTCATTGTCGCCATTGGCCTTTCCCCCTACCTAGAGCGCATTTTTGACGTGGTGACGCCCATTCGCTTAGTGGAGTTGAGCAATCCCAACTGCCCCCTACTCCAACGCTTAGCTAAGGAAGCGCCGGGCACCTTCCAACACACCCTCTTTGTGGCCTGTTTGGCGGAATCCGCAGCCCGGGAACTACGCTGTAATGTGGAGCTAACCCGGGCTGGCACCCTCTACCACGACATCGGCAAGATGCACGACCCCCTGGCCTTCATTGAAAACCAACTTGGAGCGCCCAACAAACACGACCAGATCAATAACCCGATTCAAAGCGCCGGCCTGATTAAAAAACACGTCAGCGAGGGTCTGGCGATGGCTCGCAAGTACCATTTACCCCAGGTGATTCAGGACTTTATCCCCGAGCATCAAGGCACCTTGTTAATTTCCTATTTCTATTACCAAGCCAAGGAAAAAGGCGCGGTTCAGGAAGAGGATTTTCGCTACGACGGCCCCATTCCCCAGTCCCGGGAAACCGGTATCGTGATGCTGGCGGACAGTTGCGAGGCGGCGCTCCGCTCCCTCAAGGAACAAAACCCCGACGTGGCCCTAGCCATGGTGAACCGGATTTTAAAGGCCCGCTGGCGGGAGCATCAACTGGCGGCGAGCGGTCTTAAGTACGACGAACTGCCTGTGATCGCCGAGGTTTTTGTGCGGGTCTGGCAACAGTTCCACCATCAACGCATTCCCTACCCCAAGGCGGCGCTGGAGTTAGAAACCGCTCCGAAACCCGTTCCCCAGGGCGTTACTTAAACCAGAGAGACAAAGATGATAAACCATTGCCCAAATAGGGTATAATTCCCTTCTGTTCCATTTTGGGTTTCCCTGGGGGGTTGTTATTGCTGAACTACTAAACTTGACCGTGAGCTTGCGGGGCACCTTGGAGGTCAAGGAAGATTGTCAAATTTTTCGCCTGACGGGGCAACTGGACGCCTTTTCGGAGCCGACTTTTCGGAAAGTAGTCAGCGATCACCTAAGCGGCGGGCCGAACCATATTATTTTAGATTTAACGAAAATCGATTTCCTCGACAGTTCCGGGTTAGGCTCCCTAGTGCAGTTGGCCAAGCAAGCCAAAGCCCAATCTGGGAGTTTGCATATTGTCACCAATCCCCGGGTGACGCAAACAGTAAAACTGGTTCGTCTGGAAAAATTTCTGCCCCTTCACAACAATCTAGACGAAGCGCTGGCGGCACTGGCTTCTTAATTTTCCCGAGCGCCCATGACGGGACCGAGAACCCTAGGATTGTTTGGGTCGGCGCCGCTCCCCCCGGAGACTCTCCAGCGCCTAAGTCCGGCGGCCCTCGCTTACTTAGGAGACGCCGTTTTTGAACTCTATATTAGAACTTATTACCTTTTGCCCCCCCAGCGCCTCGGAGCCTATCATCAGCGGGTGGTCGATCAGGTGAGGGCGGAAACCCAGGCGGGACTTCTGGAAACTTTAACGCCCCACCTCACCCAGTCGGAACAGGATTGGGTCAGGCGGGGCCGCAACCAAGCGGCTAAGGGGCCCCGTCGGTTATCCGGCTCCCTTTACCAACAGGCCACGGGTCTAGAAACCCTGCTGGGCTACCTTTACCTACAAAACCCCCAGCGCCTGCGGGAATTGTTGGGCCGCTTGGCTCTGCCCGACTGTTAACCCTCGCCCCCCACGAATGATGGAAAAACCTAAAAAGCGCACAAATAAACCCCCTGTCCGCGTCTCTCGCTCCCCGAAATTTAAACCCCGCTCCCAGGGGCGACCCCGACCCAAGGTGGTGATTCCCCCTCCGGCGCCGAAGGCTGAGATCCAGAAGGAAACCTCCGAAGAAACGGAAAACCCCGATCTGATCTACGGACGCCACGCGGTCCTAGCGGCGCTGGAAGCCGAGCGTCAACTGAATCGGATTTGGGTGCTCTCCCATCTTTTGTTTGACAGCCGCTATCGTCCCCAACTGATGGCCGCCAAAGCTCGCGGCGCCGTTATCGACGAAGTCACCCCCCAGCGTCTCTCCCAAATGACCGACGGCGCCAACCATCAGGGCATCGCCGCCCAAATGGCGCCCTACGAATATCGAGAGTTGGAAACCTTGATCAGTGAGGCGAAGGCCAGCGTTACCGATCCGGTTATTGTCATTCTCGATAGCATCACCGACCCCCATAATCTTGGCGCCATTATCCGCACCGCCGAGGCGCTCGGTGCCCAGGGCGTCGTCATTCCCCAACGGCGGGCCGCGGGGGTCACCTCCGCTGTTCTCAAAGTGGCCGCCGGCGCCCTAGAGCATTTACCCGTCGCTCGGGTGGTGAACCTGAGTCGGGCGCTGGAAACCCTTAAAGAAGCGGGCTTTTGGATCTACGGCGCCGCGGGAGATCAGCCCCAATCCATTCAGGAAGTCTCCTGGCAGGGGCCTGTCGGTTTAGTGATCGGCGCCGAGGGGGAAGGTCTGAGTCTGTTAACTCAAAAACACTGCGATTATCTCGTCTCTATTCCCCTAGCGGGAAAAACCCCCAGTTTGAACGCCTCCGTCGCCGCCGCCATTACCCTCTACGAACTCTACCGCCAGCGCCGGGGAGCGCCGCTAAATTTAAAATCTGTATCTCCGAAGACCGCTTCTCCCCTAGGTTAGGGCTATAACGGGAGACAATCGCTAGGGAAATGTTAAGAAACATTTCAGACTAGGGCTAAAATAGCATCGTCTCCACTGTATCTAGGCAAGTCCCGATGAAAGAGTTTGCGTTAACCGTCCTGAACCAGCTTGGGTTGGCGGTCTGGGTTGAGGTCGTCACCCAAACCCCCCGTTGCACCTACTACTTTGGCCCCTTTTTCAGTTCAGGGGAAGCCGAAAGCGCCTACAAGGGCTATCTAGAGGACTTGAGCCAGGAAGGCGCCCAGGGGATTGGCGTTCAGATCAAACGTTGCAGACCCCAAAATCTCACCATTTTTGAAGATAGTCTAGGTAAAGAGCCGAGCCAGTACCGTCCCGCGGTTTCATTGGGGCGCTAGGTTCCGGCTCGTTCCCGCAGTTCCCGACT
>JAYKIZ010000208.1:0-2590 GCA_035285965.1 Cyanobacteriota bacterium
ACCCCTACGGGGATCAATTCAGTTGCTCGATTTGCTTTTCCCGTTGCTCGCTGGGGCGCTTCAGTTTCGGCTTGGGCATCATTTGCAAAAAGGTTTTATTTATCTGCTCCCGAGTGTCGGCGCTGGCGGATTTGAGGGGTTGAGGCAGGAATTTATCGCCGACGCCGACAAAGATCACGCCGCCGATGATGACGGGCGGCAGAAGTTTCATCAACAGTTTACCAATCCACATAGTTTTTCTCCCTCAATTAGCTCCCCCTCTTGGGAGGGGGCTGGGGGGTGGGTTCTAACCGTGATAACTCACCCACCCCTAACCCCTCCCAGGGAGGGGAACCGAAAACTTCTGATTACGGCCTAATGTAGCAACTTCCTCCCGGAATGTCAGGCTGAGCGCCGGTTTTTTACCCTTAAGATAGAGACACGCAGTTTGTCCGCTAGATTTCCCTATGTTTAACTGGTTCCGCCGTCAATTTGGCAACAATGTCCCCGAACCGACCCCGGCGCCGGAGGAAACGGCCAGTCCGCCGCCAGAAAGCGAAGCTTCAGAAGCGGCAGACCCCCAAGCCTATTTAGCCTGGGCCAAGGAAGCCTACCAGAATATCCAGGAGCGCAAGGGACAAACGGAGGCCAGCTCGGAAGTCCGGGAAGAAACCAGCGCCGTCGAAGAAGTGGAAGCGGAGAAAGAGGAACCGGAGATCGAAACGGAAAAAAGCCCCGCCTGGCTCCAAAAATCCGACCGCCTCGAAGCCCTCAAGGAAACGGCGCTGGAGACCCCGGAGGAAAAACCGCCCCAGCCGGCGCCGGAACCGGATGAGGATTTTCTCTGGTCGGCCCAGGTCCTAGCGGCCCAGGGGCGAGCGCCGGAGGACGTGGCGGAAGAAGAAATTAACTGGCTGAGTAAACTGCGTCAGGGTCTGACCAAAACCCGCCGCAATCTGGTCAATCAACTCAAGTCCATCGTCGGTCAAGGCCCCCTCAATCCAGAGGCGGTGGAGGAAATCGAGGCGCTTCTGCTTCAAGCCGACGTCGGCGTGGCGGCCACGGAGCACATTATCCAAACTCTCCAGGCTAAACTGCGGGAAGAAGCCCTGCCGCCGGATCAGGCTATCGAGTTTTTGAAAGGGATTTTGCGGGACATCCTCGATCAACCCCTGCAAAGCTATCCCGAAACCTTTGCGCCCCAGGCGGATTGTTTAAATATCTGGCTCCTGACCGGGGTGAACGGCGCCGGTAAAACCACCACTATCGGTAAACTGGCCCATTTAGCGACGAACTCCGGCTACCGGTGCATCATCGCGGCGGCGGACACCTTCCGGGCCGCGGCGGTGGAGCAGGTTAAAGTTTGGGGCGAGCGGACGGGAGTGCCGGTTATCGCCAATCCGGGGCAAAACACCGACCCGGCGGCGGTGGTCTTTGACGGCGTCAGCGCCGCCCAGTCCCGGCAAGTGGATTTGCTCCTGATCGACACCGCCGGGCGCTTGCAAAATAAGAAAAACCTGATGGACGAGTTGGCCAAGATTCGCCGCATTATTGATAAAAAGGCGCCGGACGCTCAAGTGGAATCTTTATTAGTTCTAGACGCCACCCTGGGACAAAACGGCCTCCGCCAGGCCCAGGTCTTCTCCGAGGCGGCCCGACTCAGCGGCGTGGTTTTAACCAAACTGGACGGCACCGCTAAGGGGGGCGTGGCCCTGGCGGTGGCCCAACAGTTAAACCTGCCCATCCGCTTTATCGGCGCCGGGGAGGGCATCGAGGATCTGCGCCCCTTCTCCAGTTACGAATTTGTGGAGGCCCTGTTAAACGGTTAGAGTTGGCGCTCTAGAATGGGGCCGGTTTCTCCCTTATCCTCCTTCAACCATGGCTGTCAAACTTTATTTTCTGCGTCACGGCGAAACCACCTCTAGCCAAAGCGGCACCTACTGCGGTCGGGTGGATATCGACCTGACCGACGCCGGTTATCAAATGGCCCAACAGTTCGCCGAAGCCTACCAATTTCTCCCCTGGAAGGCGATTTTTGCCAGTCCCCTCAACCGCACCGTCGCCACCGCCCAACCCCTGAGCGAGAAGATTGGGCTGAAAATCCAAAAACGCACCGGCCTCAAAGAAATCGCCTACGGCAAATGGGAAGGGAAAACCCCGGAAGAAGTCAACGCCGAGTTTCACGACGACTATGTTCGCTGGCTGGCGGATCCCGGCTGGAACGCGCCCACCGGCGGCGAGAAGGGTATTGATATCGCCCGCCGAAGTTCGGAAGTTCTAGAAGAAATCGAGCAGACCTTTGACGAAGGTAATATTTTAGTCGTCTCCCATAAAGCCACCATTCGCATTATGCTCTGCGCCCTCCTAGGCATTGACCTGGGGCGCTACCGGGATCGTATCGGCATCCCGGTGGCTTCCCTCAGCATTGTGGAAATGGCGGAGCGGGGGCCCTTAATCGAAGTCATGGGAGACCGGGCCCACCTGAGTCGGGAACTGCGGGAACGAGCCGGAACCTAGCGCCCCAATGAAACCGCGGGACGGTACTGGCTCGGCTCTTTACCTAGACTATCTTCAAAAATGGTGAGATTTTGGGGTCTGCAACGTTTGATCT
>JAYKIZ010000209.1:0-15282 GCA_035285965.1 Cyanobacteriota bacterium
ACTCAAAAAAGCGTCGGGCGATTGACGACGGCGCTTTAACGCGTATAAAGCTTGGCTGAGAAGATAGGGGTGCCCGCCCACTAGCTCCATTAGCTCTCGGCGCTGTTCAGGAGTCAGGAGAATAGAGGATTGTTGAATTAGGGTTTCGATTTGAGTAATGGAAAAGTCGTCCAGTTCTAGAGTAACAGCGCCGGCAAATAGGGCGTGATCGACTGTCCAAAACTGGGGAGATTCCGGGGAATAAGCGAATAATAAACGGAGCGCTTGCCAGCGGGGAGAAAAGTGAGATTTCTCATGCCAACTATTAAATAGTCGTCCAAATCTAAAAGTAATCTCTGGAAAATCAAACAGCGCCTCAACATCATCTAAAATCAATAAGAATGGCTGGAGCAATCGAGGTAAAACTTGGTCTTCTAAAAATTGATTTAAGTCGTCTTGAGATCTGAATAATCGGCGCTCTTGACTCGGATAATAACTCATCTGAATATTTAAACTATTAGCAATTTTAACGCCGAGCCACTCTAGAAAAAGCGGCCAATTCACGAGCGCGTCGGGTTCCGCCTGACTCCAGTTTAGGTATAACGTTTGATACTCTTGAGATTGCGCCCAATGTGTTAAGCGTCGAAGACAGTGAGTTTTGCCCATTCCTTGCGGCGCTTGAAGGGCGAGATAAGCGCCGGGTTGAGCTAAAATTTGTCGAGCTAAAGGTTCAATCCGTTCTTGATAATGGGGGGAGTCGGGGGGCAAAAAACCGTTGAGAGGAGGATAGTCCGTCGGCGCGGGATCTAGAGTCGAGGCGTTAAAGGTCTCGGAAAAGGGAAAATCAGCATTCAGATTAGAGACAATTTGTTTAAAATTGCTCTTCGTGATTGACCTGCCTAAGGCTAAGGAAAGTTTTTGCCAGAGCTTCGGCGCAAGGTCTCCCCGAATATAATTTACGGATAGATGATTTTTTTGAGAAATTTGCTGATAATTTAACCCCCGCCACACATCTTCCAAGAGAGTCCATTGAATATCTTTTAACGACTCCCCAAAATAATTATAAACCGCCTCCTCAATAAGGTCTCTTGTTTGCTCCCAATTCATCATTAATTTATTATTGATTAAGGAGTCTAAAACTGATGATTATCAAAAACAGGGGAAATTGAGGAGTTCACTAAACTGAGTTATCAGTCAACCTATCTGACTTAATCTGAGGTAAGATAGTTTCCCCAAATTTGTCTAGCTCCACTGGGTCGCCTCTTGTCCTTGAGCGCGGGCAGGATGCCCATCCTACAGAAACAATGAATAGAGCAGATGTCTTATTTGTGAAAATCTGGGATGTTTCTTAATGCTCCTTTTAAAGGGGACTAGCTGTCTGGTCATATTCTAATCTCTAAAGGACTTCGGTCAATCATAAACTTGTGTCTAGTTGTCTGTATTTGAAATCAGGTCAGAACGCTAGTTTATCTGATGATTAAGGCCTTAACCGGCGCCGTCTAGGAGAATTTAAATTCATAATTCTCCTTCCATTTGTAAGTTTAAAAAATACCAGACTTATATCAATAATGGGCTAGAAAGGTTAATCTATAAGGATTTTAGGGATTTTATTAGCTTAAATTTTACAGCGTTTGAGAAAAAAGCTAAAAATTCTAAACCTAAAAACCTAAGTTTAAAAAAATACATAAAAATTCCATATTTAATCCAGACAATCAAAAAGTATGAATATTTTATGGTTAGTTTTATAAATAAAATCAAACAGACAAATCTCCAGACATTAAAAGCTTGAATTTCCTGAGATTTAGTCCTAGATTGACAATAGAAACGCCGAACCGAATTCTGGCTTGTCTTTAACCCGACAAAAACCCGACAAATCCACAGACAGCCGAATTAACGTCTTCTCCATCATCGTCAAACTCTCTCTAGGGCTGTGGATTAGGCGCTGATCCCTCTGTCTTAGCTAGTATTGAGCTTAAAAGTTCCCCTTGCTTACCGGAGAGGTCATCCATGACTAGCGCCGATTCTACTCCCAATTGTTCCGCAGACGTCCAGACCATTGCTAAGGTTCCGACGACCGCTCCGGCGCCGTCCACTCAAACAATCGGCTTTCTTCAGGAATCCCAGGGGAATAACTCCTCAATGCGCTTAATGTGCTTGATGGCGCTGATTACAGCGATTTGTTTCGGCGGTTACACCCTAGTTAACAGTAAGCAGGTGGGCAATGTGGGCACGAACCTAACCTTTGCCTTCTTAGCCGCAGCTTTTGGCGGCAAGGTCGCTCACAAATTTGCTGAAAATCAGTGATCCACTCAGTTACTCGCGCCGCTTCAAGATCTTCTTAACTCCCACTTCAGGACTCTCCACACGGATCCGGGTTAACCCTATGGCCCTTTCTACTTCGGTTTCTACCCCTTACCCCAGCTTTGATGTCAGGGATACCGCCCAAAACGCCAACGCGGAGATTCAGAACCTTCTCCTAGAGGTTTTACCCAACGCTTCCCCCGACATTCAACTGGAGATTCACGGCCTGATTAAACAGGTGCGCGCGCTGAATGAACTGTTGGGTCGAACCTCAACTCATAGTGGATTTCGGAACCTTTTTTATAAACCTAACGCGCTTAAGCTATTATTAATTTTGGATGAAATTAAGAACCTTTTACTACTGATTAAGACTAACAAGATTAGCCTAGAGTTTTTGCGAGACTTTAGGATTGATCTCCAAAAAGAAATTAACGCCTCTCGTTATTCTCTCTGGCAGTTCCCTCTCAACACGCTTTTGGCTATTGGCAATATTAAATCAGCGCCGATTAAACTGCTCTGCGGCCTTCTGATTACCAGCTCCCTCGCTACGGTTTCTTTAATGTCGATTGCCCAAAAGATTTACGTAGTTGAACAATCCTATCACGCTTATTTTAGAGCCAATCCGAGTCAGCTTCAAACCGGTGCCGCTCTCAATCAAGATCCACCGGCGTCGCCACCGAAATCTAATTCCGATATTCTTTTGGATAATAGCCTAGTCAAGTTAGACTATATGTTTTATAAAAATCAACATATTTGGTATGCCTTGATCTATGCCGCCATTGCCGGATTATTGGGGAGCGTCACCAGCATCCTCTTGCGAATTATCGATTTTCGGGATAACCCCTACAGCGATCCCTGGACTCCTTTTTTCGTCGGACTATTTAAACCTATTATCGGTTTATTGTTCGGAATTTTTTTCTGCGCCTTAATTATGTCAAATACCGTAATAAAAATTGATTTTTTGATTGATCAAAATCAAGAAAGTTCTGCTTTAATTACAAATAAAGCGCGGCAAGACCTTTTTATCTTTACCTGCGCTTTTATCATCGGCTTTAGCGAGCGTTTCGCCTCCGATTTACTCAAAAAGACCGAATCCAAATTCACTGACTCCTAATGAGGATTTTTCCCATGACTGCCACCGAGACTCAACTCACTTCCCTAGAGCAGATGGAATCCCAAAACTTGGTGATTTCCCTTAATGACCTCAAAAAAGATCCTGTTTTATTGAAAGAAATTCAAACTCATTTCACTTCCCTCGGACTTTATACAATTACCGTTGATGGTCTTTGGGGGCCGGCCACCGAGGGGGCAATGGATCAATTCTGCGGCGCCGTTCATCTCAACTGCATGGATACCGGGTTGTTCGGCTCCACTTTCGCTAAGGCGTTATTAAATACGAAAAGCGTTGATAATCCCGGCGCTTTTGGTTTGCCCACTTGGTGGCAGGGCGGCGATAAAGCCCAAGTCGCCCAGGCGGTGGCTAAAGAGGCCCACGATCAAGGCGTGACGGATCGCAACCAAATTTGCTATATCCTCGCCACCATTCAGCACGAAACCGCCGACACCTTTAAACCCATCGCCGAGTATGGCGGAGCTAGTCGTCCCTACGCGCCTTATTACGGTCGCGGTTACGTCCAGTTAACCTGGAAATATAACTACGCCAAATACGGCGAGATGTTGCATCAAGATTTTGTCGACCATCCCGATTTGGTAATGCAACCCGACGTTTCCCTGTTTATCATCGTCAACGGTATGAAAGACGGGGTTTTTACCGGCAAAAAACTGAGCGATTACATTACCCCCAGTCATGTGGATTTTGCGGATGCCCGCCGCATTATTAACGGTATGGATCGGGCGGAATTAATCGCCGGTTACGCCGAAGAGTGGCAAAAATCAACTCTCTTTTAGCGCCGGTTTCTCTCGGGAGCTTTACAGCCTCTAGCTCCCTTTTTATTTCCCGTCAATCACTCAAGCGTTGACCTATTGTCAGGAGATGGATCATGGCTCTCCGTTCTTTTAATCTGACTCCGTTAAAGATGACGCCTAGGCTAGGAAGCGCCGTCTTGGGAGTGGCGATTCTTGTGGTCGCAATCAAACTCTTACTCAGGACATTAATCATTGTGCCGACCGGGGAAGTTGGGGTCATTGAAAATCCAGATAAAATTCTAACTTATCCCCTCATGCCCGGCGTTTACTGGCTAAAGCCTTGGGATAATGTTGTCAAAATTTCTACCCGGGTTCAAACGCAAAATGAAACTTTGGAGTTAACCTCTAGGGAAGGTATTAACTTTACCGTAGATGTTGGGCTAGAATATCGGATTAATCCTCAGAAATCAGGTAACTTTTATCAAGTTATTGGAGGAAATAGTAAAGAAATTTTACGGGAAAAATTAGCCGCTGTCCTCAGTTTAATTGCGTCTCAATATCCCTTAAAAGTGATTTATGGCAACCAAAATGAGGCAATCGCCAATAAAGTTCAATCTCTAATGAATGAAGCATTAAATACCCAAGGCGTCTTCATTAATCAGGTTTCCCTCGTTCATTTTGTTTTACCCAGCGCCGTTCAATTGAGTATCCAAGAGCGATTTATCGCCGAGCAACAAGGAGAAAAGCGCAAAGCGGAAGCGAAAGCCTTAGCTGAGGCAGTGAAAAATTTTCAGGGACTGCTTACTCCGCAAAACGAGATCAATGTGGTGGCCGACGATAGCACGCTTCAGATCAGGGAGAAGAAGTAAAATCGTTAATTTTGAACTAAAAAAGCGCCACAGCTTCTAAATTTCGGCTCTGGGGGATTGCGCAGTAGAATTGTATGCTGTTATACAATTTTGACCCGGCTCTCCTCGAGAAAAACCGGATCTCGGTTCAGCGCCGAAGAGCCGACTCTCCGGCTATGATAAAGGATTAGGCAAATTACCCCCCCGAGCGAACTATGGCTGAACCCTATCTTTTGGAGAAATTGCAGTCCGTGGAGCAAACCTTTGCGGAGTTGACCCGCCAATTGGCCGATCCCGACATTGCGACCAATCCCGAAGAACTGCAACGGGTGGCGAAAGCCCGCTCCTCTTTGGAGCAAACCGTTACGACCTACGACGCTTGGAAAAAGGCCCAGGACGATCTGCGGGACGCGCGCCAAATCCTCAAAGAAGCCGGCGCCGACCCGGAAATGCGGGAAATGGCGAGCCTAGAAGTGGCGGAATTAGAACAAAAGTTGGTGGATTTAGAGCAGGAATTAACGGTTTTGCTCCTGCCCCGAGACCCCAACGACGACAAAAACATCATGTTGGAAGTGCGGGCCGGCACTGGCGGCGACGAGGCCAGCATTTGGGCGGGAGATTTGGTGAGAATGTATTCTCGCTACGCCGAGACTCAGGGCTGGAAGGTAAGTTTACTGAGCGAGTCCCTGGCGGATATGGGGGGCTTTAAGGAAGCGATTTTGGAAATTAAGGGCGACCGAGTTTACAGTCAGCTTAAGTTCGAGGCGGGCGTCCATCGGGTGCAACGGGTGCCGGTGACGGAAGCGGGGGGCCGCGTCCATACCTCCACCGCCACGGTGGCCATTATGCCGGAGGTGGACGATGTGGAAATTCATATTGATCCCAAAGAAATTGAACTAACTACCGCCCGTTCCGGCGGCGCCGGGGGGCAAAACGTCAACAAGGTGGAAACGGCGGTGGATCTGTTCCACAAACCTACGGGCATTCGCATTTTCTGCACCGAGGAGCGCTCCCAACTGCAAAACCGAGAACGGGCCATGCAAATTCTCCGGGCTAAACTCTACGACCTTAAACTTCAGGAGCAACAGCAAGCCGTCAGTTCCATGCGGCGCTCTCAGGTGGGCACCGGCGCCCGCTCGGAGAAAATTCGCACCTACAATTACAAAGATAACCGGGTTACCGACCACCGTCTCGGTAAAAACTTTGTCCTTGCCACGGCGCTGGAGGGGGACATTGACGACATGATCCAATCCTGTATTTCTCAGGATCAGCAGGAGCGCCTAGCGGAGTTGGCCAACGCTAACAACAACTGATCCAAGGAGACGCCGTGATTCAAGTTGGTTTAATCGGCACAGGGTTTGCCGCCGCCCGCAGAGCGGAAGCCTTGCGGGAAGATTCCCCAGGCCGGTTATTCGCCGTCGCCGGCCATCGCCCAGATTCGACCCTCGCCTTTGCTGAAAAATTTGGTTTGACCGCCTGCGAAGATTGGCGGGAATTAATCCAGTCGCCAGCGGTGGAGTTAGTGATGGTTTGCGGCATTAACCGCGATCACGGGGAGATGGCCCGCGCCGCGTTGGAGTCGGATAAACACGTGGTTGTCGAGTATCCGTTATGCCTAGATTACGCCGAGGGCGAAGCCCTATTAGCCCTTGCCCGCCGGCGCCGTAAATTGCTCCACGTCGAACATATTGAACTGTTGGGCGGTCTCCACCAGGCTATCCGGCGCTATCTGCCGGAGATTGGCGCCGTTGCCTACGCCCGTTACGCCACGGTTCAACCCCAGACTCCGGCGCCGGAGCGTTGGACTTACCATTCCGAGGAGTTTGGCTTTCCGTTAATCGCGGCGCTTTCCCGAGTCCACCGATTAACGGATCTCTTCGGCGCTGTAGCCAGCGTCAGTTGCCAAAACCGGATTTGGCCGAGGGAGACTTCTCCCTACTATCGAGGTTGCCTTTGTCAGACCCAGTTGGCTTTCCAAAACGGCGTCCTAGCGGAAGTCCTCTACGGCAAGGGAGAAGTTTTCGCCTGGGGAGAGCGCCGCTTTTTAATTGAGGGGGAGGCCGGAACCCTCATTTTCGACGGGGAAGAGGGGGTTTTACGGCGGGGAGACGAAGAAAAGACCTTGGAAGTGGGCAGTAAGCGGGGTTTATTTTTAAAAGACACCCAGGCGGTTTTAGACCACTTAATCGACGGCGCTCCTTTGTATGTGCAACCTGAAGCCAGTCTTTACGCCCTTAAGGTGGCCGCGGGCGCCCAAACTTCGGCGCTGGAGGGCCGACAGACGCGGTTACTCTGAACGCGGACGGCTTTTAAACCTCATTTTTAGTAAATTTTTGTTAACCTTCCCCGCCATTTTCAGTCATACCGGTTATGCTTGCGGACGTTCTTAGTAACGCCAACGGCGTTAATTTACGACTATTGACCTATGATGCTGACCAAATGGCTTTTGCCCCTCGCTTTGGGCGTAGTGTCCGCCTTGCCCGCCCAGGCGGCTCAATTTAAACTCACTTACACCGGCGCGGGTATTGACTTTGACGGCGTTTTGACCACGGGGCCCCTCGGCGTTAACCCGAATTTCGCCGGAGTTCCCACCCCAGACACCTATCTGGTGACCGGCCTGACGGGAACTCGCAATGGGGTGCCGATTACTGACGTCGTGCCCCTCGGTTCCCCAGACGCCCTCGCCTGGGAAGCGGCCGGCGGATCGTTCGATAATCTGGTTTATCAATCTGGCCCCTTTGTGGACTTAGGGGGTTTTCTCTATAAAGCTGACGGCATTCTTTATAACCTCTTCTACGTGACGGCGACGGATTTTCCCGGCTCTAGTCTTCCCCTTCCCTCCTACTCTGAATTTGCTCTGATTAACGGCGCTTTTGTCCCTCCCCTCAGCATCCCCGACGGGCTGGGCAACTTTGTCGCCATTACCGCGACGGCGATTCCCGAACCTGTTTCTCTCCTCGGCGCCGTTGTCGGCCTGGGTATCGGCGCCGCCTTCAAGCGCCGGGTTCGGAGTTAATGACCCCGAAGGGGATCTTTGGAAGGTTTATCCGCCCCCCAAACTCCCTGGGAAGGGGGGCGCAAATCAAACTCTGTTTGCGATTGACTTAGGCTTGCCACAACTGCTCGCTGATACCTGTAATCTGTCAAAACGGCATCGTCAGCGCGTAAACTCCATTTCGCATCCTGCGGCGTATCGGTAAACCCAGTTTCTCAAAAACCTGAATCATGGCTCGATTTTCCAACAGCACCTCGGCGCTGAAACCCAGAAGACCTTGTTTTTTCGCCAACAGAGTCAGGTGACGCAGAAGCGCCGTGGCCACGCCCTGATTTTGCCAGTCGTCCCGCACCACGACGGCCACCTCGGCGGTGTAGCTGTCCTCGTTCAAGGCGTATTGAGCCAATCCCACCAAAATTTCCTGTTCTTCCTGAAGCTGGAGCGCCAACAAAACCATTTCCTGGCTGTAATCAATGACGGCGAACTCCTGTAAGCGCCGGTGGGGCATATCCTTGCGAACGGAGAAAAACCGGCGCCGGAGGCTTTCGTCGGAGAGGGAATAGAAGAAAGATTTTAATTTGGGTTCGTCGCTAATTTTGACGGGACGGAGCAGGAGTTTTTCCCCTTGGCGAGTTGTTTGATAACGCTCCAGACCTTCCGGGTATTCTCCCCCCTGACCGCTAATAAAGGCCTGATCCGCGTAAATGAGACGGCGCTGTTTCGCTTCCTCCATCAGCCAGCCCCGAAACTTGGGATGGGCGACGGCGATCAATTCCAGGGCCCGCTCCCGGATATTTTTGCCGTGGAGATAAGCGATACCGTACTCCGTCGCCACATAATGAACGTCCCCCCGGTTGAGGGTAACTCCGCTCCCCTCCGGAAGAAAGGGGACAATGCGAGAGACCGTTTCCCCCTCGGCGCTGGATTCGAGGGTTAGAATCGAGCGCCCGCCCTTAGCCAAGAGCGCTCCCCGCATAAAATCCGCCTGACCGCCGATGCCGCTATAGAATTGACTCCCTAATGATTCCGCCGTAGCTTGACCCGTGAGGTCGATTTGCAGAGCGCCGTTAATGGCCACAAAGTTATCGTGCTGGGCAATAATCAGGGCGTTATTGGTATAGTCCGCGGTTCTAAATTCCACCGCCGGATGGTCGTTTAGACCCGAGTAGGTTTGCGCGTCCCCGAGGGAAAAAGTCGCCACCACTTTGCCCCGGTTGCGGGTTTTACGACTGCCGTCCACGGCGCCGGTTTTCATTAGATCTAAAATGCCGGGGGTCAAAAGTTCAGTGTGAACGCCGAGGTTTTTTTTGCTTCCCAGTTGCTTCAAAACTTGATTGGGCAAATTGCCATAGCCCACCTGTAACGTATCTCCGTCTCGCACTAATCGGGCCACATAGGCGCCGACTTTTTGACCCGTCTCTTCGTCGCCGCCGGGCAAATATTCCAGCAGGGGTTCGTCCCAGGGAATAATAAAATCTAAATCTCCTAGGGAGAGAAAACCGTCTCCTTGAATCCGGGGCACGAAACGATTCATCTGAGCGACGACCAGATCCGCCGCCTCCGCGGCCGCCTTAACAATATCGACGCTGACCCCTAAATTAACGTAGCCGTGGGCGTCGGGATAGGACGTTTGAATGAACGCTACGTCGATAGGGACTCGTCCCTGGCGAAAAAGACCCGGAACCTGGGACAGAAAAATAGGAGTATAGTCCGCCAGTCCCTCGTTAACGGCGCTCCGAGTATGCTGACCGATAAAAAAGGAATTATGACGAAAATGGCGCTGAAGCTTGCTGTCGGCGTAGGGCGCCAACCCCAAAGTCCAGATCTGAAGCACTTCCGCGTCGTAGATAGCCTTGGGATGGTTCTGGACATAGTTAACCAGCGCCCGCACTAGATACTGCGGTTCGCCGCAGGCGCTGGCGATAAAAAGACGGGCGCCCCGAGGAATCTGAGCGAAGATTTCCTCTTCCCCGGCGAATTTTTCGGGGTAGGCCCGTTGAAGTTCCGCTAAGGTCGGGGCGGCCATGGTCAAGGTTAGGACAAGAAAAATTAACCGAAGACCGAGACGGGTTGCTGGTTATTGCCCATAAACCGTTCTTCAATCATCTCTTGGAAGGTCTGGACGTCGGACTGCCAAGCGCTCAGGTATTGATCGATGATTTTAATCCGTTCCGCCGGGGTGGGATGATCCGTGGCGTAGTTAAAGTTGCCGGTGAAGAGGATGGCGGCCACGGGTTTTTGGTCGGGAATTTGCAACATGGCTTGGTTGACGTTCAGGTTCAACTGACAGCCTTCAAACTGGTAGAGGAAGTTAATCCCCGCCTGCACCGGCGCTTTGCCAAAATTCTGCCAGGGCCCCGGCGCTAAGAGGGTTTGGGTAATGTATTTCCGAGCGCCGTCGGGGTCGTTGGGGAAAGGAATCAGACATTTGGGGCTAATGGTGACGCCTTGATATTCAGCGTTAGGCAATTTGGCGATAAACTGGCGGGCCACTTCCGGGGCGCTGACCGTCTCAATTTCCTTCCCGGTTAAGGTTTCCATAAAGTTCACCACCCTAGGCTGGGCGACGATGCCGAGACCATTTTTAAACATCAACTGAGCGCCGGCGGGATTGAGCACCGGCTGGCGGGCCAGTTCCAGATCATTGGGGACAATACCGCTAAATTTGAGAAACTGCTCGCTCAGAAGCGTGGGGTCTAGATTTTTAGCCGCAATGGTGAGGGTGATTTCCCGAATGCTCTGGGGAAGCGTTAAGGACTCTTTGACTTGGGGGAGGGGCGTTTGGGTCATGGTTATGGCTGAAACAATAAACGCGGAAATTGCGAATTTCCCTATTAGGGTAGCGCTCGCCGGGCCGATGGCTATGGCGATTTCCCGGTTAGAGAATACTTGGCCAGCCCCCCTAACCCCCCAATTCTGGGGGAACCGGACTCAACAGAACCGCGAATACGGGATTGGCCGGAGTCGAACCGGCGGCCTAGCGCTTAGGAGGCGCTCGCTCTATCCTGCTGAGCTACAACCCCAAAAAGGTTTTCCCATCATAACATTTCCCAAAAGCGTCAACTTTCGGCGGGGGCTTTGCTAGTTTGGGGGAAAGAGAACTGTTTGGTTAATCAGCGCCATGATCGTCCCCCCCGCCTATCCCCTGCCAGCTCCCGGCCTCCGTCCCGGCGAAACCTCTCCCCTCGGCGCTACGGTCTATGAGGACGGGGTTAATTTTTGCCTGTTCTCCAAACACGCGGAGGGCGTGGAGTTACTGCTCTTTGACGAGCCGACGGCGCCGGCTCCCAGTCAAGTTATTGTCTTCAATCCGAAATTAAATAAGACTTTTTTCTATTGGCATATCTTTGTCGAGGGCCTCGGCGCCGGTCAAGTTTACGCCTATCGGGTTCAGGGGCCCTGGGCGCCGGAACGGGGTCATCGCTTTGATCCTCAAAAGGCGCTTCTGGATCCCTACGCTAAGGCCATTGTCGGCGCCGAAATTTATAACCGTCAGGCGGCCATGGCGCCGGGGGACAATTGCGCCCAGGCCCTGCGGGGAGTCGTGGTGGACACCAACCCCTACCACTACGATTGGGAAGGCGACCGTCCCCTCCGCACCCCCTACGCCGCCAGTATTATCTACGAACTCCATGTGGGAGGGTTTACGAAACACCCTAATTCGGGTCTGGCGCCGGATAAGCGGGGCACCTTCGCCGGATTAATCGAGAAAATCCCCTACCTTCAGGATCTGGGGATTACCGCGGTGGAACTGTTGCCCGTTCATTATTTCGACCCGGAGGACGCCCAACCGGGTTTAACCAATTACTGGGGCTACAGCACCATCGGCTTTTTCTCCCCCCACAGCGCCTACAGTTCCCGTCAAGAACCCACCGGCGCCGTGGACGAGTTTCGGGACATGGTCAAGGCTCTGCATAAAGCCGGGATTGAGGTCATTTTAGACGTGGTCTTTAACCACACGGCGGAGGGGAACGAAAAAGGGCCGACCCTCTCTTTTCGGGGCATTGACAATCAAACTTACTATATTCTCGAAGACGACCAAATTCACTATAAAAACTACAGCGGTTGCGGCAATAGCGTCAAAGCCAACCATCCTGTGGTGGGGGGGCTGATCCTAGATTGTCTGCGGTACTGGGTTTCCGTCATGCATGTGGACGGTTTTCGGTTTGATCTGGCCTCGGTTTTAGCGCGGGATATTAACGGCGCTCCGATTCACGGCGCCGAAATGGAGATGGCCAATATCATCTGGGCCATTGAATCAGACCCTATCTTAGCGGGCACCAAACTGATCGCCGAAGCTTGGGACGCGGCGGGTTTGTATAGCGTCGGTAAATTTGTGGAATTGGCGGACTGGTTCGCGGAATGGAACGGCCCCTACCGGGACGACGTCCGGCGCTTTGTGCGAGGAGACGAAAACGCCGTCGTTCAGTTAGCCAATCGTATTCTCGGCAGTCCCGATATTTATCATCGCCAAGATACGGACATTAACCGCAGTATTAATTTCGTGACCTGTCACGATGGCTTTACCCTCAATGATCTGGTCTCCTATAACCAAAAACACAACGAGGCCAACGGGGAAGACAACCGGGACGGCAGTAACGACAACTTTAGCTGGAATTGCGGCGCCGAGGGAGAAACGGACGACCCGGAGATTAACCGCCTGCGTCTGCGACAGATTAAAAATTTCCTGACCATTCTCTTTTTCTCCCAAGGCACGCCCATGCTGTTGATGGGGGACCCAGTCCGTCGCACCCAAAAGGGCAATAATAACGCCTACTGTCAGGATAATGAACTGAGCTGGTTTGATTGGGCCGAAGAAGAGCGCCACTGCGACGAGACCCATTTTCTGCGGGGGTTGATTCGTTTAACCCAATCCCTCCAGATTTTTCAAGAAGAGCGGGTTTTAGATATCGTGGCCTTAAAACTGCCCCGTCTTCCCTTTACGCCCCCGGTTCTCAGCGAATCCCTAATCTTAGAAGCGCCGGTAGACACCGCCAAACTGCAATACCTTTACTTAGAAGCCCTACGGCGCCATCGCCGTCCCTGTTTAATTTGGCACGGCGTCCGTCTGGCCCAACCGGATTGGGGTTACTATTCCCACTCTTTAGCCTTTAGCCTCTACGAACCCCAGGCCCAGGAATACCTTTACGTCGCCCTCAACGCCTACCGGGAAGGTTTAGAGTTTGAAATCCCGCCCCTGCCCCAGGGCTGGCGCTGGCGCCGCTTAGTGGACACGTCTTTACCGACCCCCGAGGATTTCCAGGATTTAGCCGTGGCTCCCCCGGTGAACGCCCCGGTCTATCGATTAGAAGCTCGCTCGGCGCTGGCGCTGATGGCGGCGCCCTTGTGAAGGCTGACTTGCCTTCCTACCAAATTAGCGCTGGCCCGAAGTTCCACTTTCAAGGGGACGGAGAGCGTAGTGACTGGCTAATTGCGGTGGTGGCGCTTCGAAATCATGGACTGGGTTACCAAATCCGATAATAGCGGTGAGGTTAATCACTAAGTCATTGGAGGTTTGAAGAAATATGCTTGAGATCTTCGGCGCTTAATCCAGTTATGCTGCTCACTTCTGAAACGGGTAATCCTCTCTCAAGTAGTCTTTGAGCGACTTCTAGCTTACCTTTAAGGAAACCCCGTTGTTCTCCTTTCAGAAAACCCTGTTGTTCTCCTTTAAGAAGACCCCGTTGCTCGCCTTCCTGCAAGATTTCCTGATAAATGGCGGATTCTTTCATGATGTCGCTCCGTAGAATGGTTCTAATTAATTCTGGCTTAACCAATGGTCTTGTTCGGAAAGCGCCGATGAACCCGCACTCGGTAATCCAACATCCGAAAACCCATGGTTTCATCGGGTTTGGTCTGAAATTCGAGGTGGAGGACGAGATCGTCGGATTGTTCCAAAATGAGGGAGTCGGCCCGAATGGGTTCTAAGGAGAGTTCTTTAGGACTAAGAGTAGTCAGGGCGACGGGTTTGCCGAGGAGCCAAGCGGCGTAGTCTTCGGAAAAGGTTTCCGCTAGGTATTTACAGACGTTGTCAAACATCCCAGAACTGTATCATCCATTGACGGCGCCTCTCGCAAACTTTGCGGCAAGAAAAGGGGGAGAATAATTCTCTCCTCTGAGTTTAAATAAACTTAGACGAAGAAGTTACTGACTGGGATGGTTCCGGTGATGCCGGTGAGGTTAATCACCAAATCATTGGCGGTGTGAAGAGATCTGCTTGAGATCTTCGGCTAATGAGAAGATATGGAATAAGTCGGTTGATTAGGGGTTTTATTAAGAGTTTGGCAATCTGTTAAGTATTGTTCAATGACAGTTTTAAAAGCTTGTTCTAGTTCGTCAACGGAAAGACCGTCAAAAACAATAATATCTTCTGTGTTGATGACGCGACCAAAAAATAAGCGATCGCTTTCATCATATTCAATGACGGCTTCATAGCCTTTGTATTGCATTAATTGACTCCTGCTTTAATTAAAAATTCACGAAGAGCTTTGATTTGGTATCTTTTTAATTCTTTTTGGGGATGAGGGGAATGAATGTTAAGGGAAATGTTGTTAAGGTCAAATCGCACTCTTGAGCCATCGCCTTGGGTAATGACACCTCCTAACGATTGAATTAAGGTGAGGACATCATCCCAAACGATGTTACGGCGAATGGGATCAACAAAAATAGCATCGTAGGTTTTTCGCTGTTTTTTGTTCATTAGTCAATTATAGCTTTATCGCTAACCCAACGCCTTAATGGCATAAGTGTTCGGCTCAATTGCGGGAGCTAAAACCGTAATCGCCTTTAACCCTTTTCTCTTTTTGGGGAATTGGTCACAAAAAAAGGGGAGAATGACTCTCCCCTCTTCTAGTTTAAATCAACTTAGACGAATTAGACGAAGAAGTTACCGACCGGGATGGTTCCCAAAGCCGGAAGCGCGCCGCTAAAGCCTGTGATATTAACAACCAAGTCATTGGCGCTTTGGAAGCCCGCCGTGGCATCGTTAACGATCAGGTAAGTAGAACTGCCCGCTTTAACCAGCGCCGCTCGGTTGAGTCCCAGCGCCTGATTGCCCGCCTGAGCGCCATTAGAGTCGGCGAAAACATTGGTAACGATGGTGTTGTTGTGGCGCTATCTGCGGCGCGGGTAAAGCCTGCGGGTTTATTCAGCGCCGCGCCGCCTTGAGTGAGTAAATCAATCTTATCGGCGCCGATAGCAAAGTCCGTAATCCGGTCTAGGGCGGTAACGGTAGATTCTCCGAAGCGGAAGACAAAGGTGTCGTTCCCGGCCCCGCCAGTGAGGGTATCAGCG
>JAYKIZ010000210.1:0-2623 GCA_035285965.1 Cyanobacteriota bacterium
AGACCGTTTTCGGCGCCGTAGCGCTCCATAAACCGCATAAACCGGTCCCACTCGTCCTGGGAGTTGAGGTTCAAGGTGGCTTCCACGGAGGTGGGACGACCGTTGACGAATTTACCTTTCACTTCCCGGGAGACGATTTCCCCCTCCTCGTCCACCAGATACATACCCGTAATTTCTTCTGTGCTTTCTTTATTCAAAACCGAAGGGGACTCGAAACGGAAATAGGCCACGCCGCTACCGCCGCTTTTAGCTTGGGTGATCCGCACCTCGGGGACGACGGTTTCTTTAACGCCTCGGGAAAATTGAATTTCTGCCATGCGAGTTTGCTACCTTGAGAATAATAAACATATTTTTTCTATCATCCCACAAACCGGGAGACGCTCAGTAAGACAATGGTATTGCTTGAGGCCGCCGTTCACCAGACCCTCAAGGACTGGCGCCGTCAGGGGTCGGATCTGGCTTGGCCCCATGGCCTCACCCTCGGGCGTTTAGTCTCCAGGGCCCTCCGTCTGCGGCGCTCGGCGCTGATTCAAACCGGCTGTTTACCGGAGAATTACAGCGCCAGTTATCTGTTGCCTTGTCTCCTCAGCCAAGAAACAATTCATCTGGTGGCGCCGGAGAGTCGTCTTCAGGGTTTATTAAAAACCGAAATTCCCACATTGCTAGACTGGCTAGAGCGCCGGGGGATAGAGAACAGCGGCGGGAAGAATTTACGTCTGCTCTCCCCCCAAGAGTGGTTAGACGAGCATCCAAAGGGCTTTGAAGCCGAGAACCTCCCGCGACCGTTGACCCTGATTGAGCAGGTGGAATCCCTAGAGCAATGGCTTCAGGATTTCTTCACCCTCAGTTGGCGCTCCGCCGATTGGGAAGAACTGAACGCCTTGCCCCCCGCCCTGGCGGAGGCGTTAGGGGCCTACCGGGTGCGCTTGGCTAAAGCCCTCTTCGCCCGCCCCGCTAACGCCTACGGCTGTTACGTCCTCAGCGCCGAAGAAGAAAGCGCTCTCTGGGAACATTTGGCAAGTCTAGAAGCCTATTTCCGCCACCTCCCTCGTCTAGGGCAATTTTGGCAAGGGCGGCGTTGTTACGGGGAAAATTATTTACTCTGGGCCGCGGTAAATCGGGAGTTGGGACAATTTAGCCTCCAGTTAGCGCCGGTGAATCTGGCGCCCTTAGCGGCGCCCTATTGGCGCTCTCCTTTAATTTTGATGGGAGGCATTTTAGGCGCCGATAAAGAGGCCGCCGCTTTCCGCAGAACCCTAGGGCTGGGGGAACTGCTCTGTCTCCAATTTGCGCCCCAACGGCTGGGGGAAGCCTGGCGCCTCTACCTGCCGGAACGGCTCCCGGCGCCGAATACGCCGGAATTTCAAGAAACCCTATTAAAGGAACTTCATCGACTGCTCAGTTTGCCAAAACCGCAAGAGGCGACAACGGTCGTTTTACTGGACGACGCCCCCCTCAAAACGGGTCTGGGGAGTCGCCTGGCGGCGGAGTTTGGCTCTCGGGTGAAGGTGGAAACCTCGGTTCCTAGAGGAGGCGCGCTAATCGCCAGTTGGGACTTTTGGCGAGACCAACAACACCGTTTCCCCGCTCCCGGACTGCTCATTTTTGCGACTCTGCCCATTCCCTCCTTAGAAAATCCCCTGGTGGCCAGTCGGGTCAACGCCCATAAACGGCGCCATCAAGACTGGTTTCGAGATTACCTCCTCCCCAGCGCCCTGCAGGCCATTCAACGGGTCGTTTTACCGCTAGGGGAAGAGACAAAATTGCTCGCTATCCTGGACAGCCGGGTCAATTCTCGCAGTTACGGCCCCCAGATTTTGGCGCTGTTAGAACCCTACGCTCGTTTGAATGACTTAGACGGCGCTTGGCTCTGGGAAGCTTAGAGAATTGAGGGAATCCATTAAGGACATTGGCTAACTTTGCCAGACCGGCGCCGGACTTCTAGCCCCTGTGTTTGGTAGCTCACCAGTTCAATTTGTCCCTGGGCGTTCAGAATCCAGCCCTGGGCGGGTTGGACGTCTTGGCTGGAAATAGGAGTTGGAGTTGAGGAAGCCGGCGCCGAGGATTGGGGCGCGACGGGTTCCACCAGAGGCGGTAGGTTTTGTTCGCCTTGAAAGTCATCTTCTAAACTCGGGGGTAAACCGCCTTTGCCGGTTTGGGTCAGTTCGCTTTCCTTGCCCCGCCGACAGACGTTTTGAGCGATGAGTTCATTGGGATCGGTGACGGTTTCCGGCAGTTGGGTGAGGCCCCGATTGGGATCCACCGCCTGATTGAGTTGCACCACCCCCGGCGCTCCAAATTCGGAACTGGCGTCAAAGTTATTGGTTCCATTTCCCGCGATGGCCCGCCCTTCGCTGATGCCGAAAATGCCTAGGGCGTTAACGGTAATCTGACCCCCGGCGCCGCGAACAGCCTTAGCGATAATATCGTTTCCGTCGGGGCCACTGGCGGGGTAGGCCAGTAAAAACGGCGCATCGATGGTGATATTACCCCCGTCTGCGTCGGCGTTAGCGGTGGCGGAAATGAGACTTTCATTTTGCAGACGCAGGGTCAATAAATTACTAGCAGAAATGTTAATATTAGCGCCGCTTTCTTGGTCGCTGGTTCCCGTTTCAGCAGTAAT
>JAYKIZ010000211.1:0-4557 GCA_035285965.1 Cyanobacteriota bacterium
AAACCATACGTCCGCAGACCCGTTGAAGTTTAGCAATCAAGTCGTTATCAGGCGCAAGGGAGGTAACGATACGATAGGTGTAGGAAGAAGGATCGTCATCTTTAGCAGGTCTTCCCGGCTTAGAATAGTGGGCAATTTTTTCAAAATTGACAGTCAGTAAATAATGAAATTTAAGAGTTTTTTCAAACTTAAGAGCCGCTTGTTGAGCATCCGTTTCACAAGCAAAATCTTGACGACAAAGGGTGGCTAAGCGGCGATTATCTTCTTGAAACTGTTTTTTGATTTTTTCCTCTAGTAACTTGAGGTCAGCCGCCCTTTTTTGCTCGCTTTCAATGATAATCCAACGCTGCTCCACGTTTCCGTAGACGCTAGGAACTTCACTGACACTATAGCCATTAATCTTACTGGGCGAAAATTGCTCAGGGAGAAGAGTCTGACATAATTCATTGACATCTTTAATCGTATTTGGTGCTCTCGATATCCATTTTTGAGAGCCTATCGCTTGCAGATTCTCTTTAGAAAAGAAACCAGAATCCATCACGATAACTTCCAATTTGCTTCCTTGCCAAGTTTCTTGGAAAGCCTTGATTGTTTCGATAAAGCTCTTCTTGTCGGAGTCATTCCCATTGCCAATGGTCATAAACAGAGGAATACCACAATCTTGCGACACCAATAAATCTGTTGTAAATTGTTTTAAGTCTGGACGATGGTCTCGGGAGTAGCCATAGGTTATTGTGACTGGTTCAGGCTCTGCCGGTATTCCTACTCCATTGGGGTTTTCACTATCATTTACCTCTCCACTTTCCTCCGATTCTAAATACTCCCCTTGCACTGAAATGCTTGTTGAGTCTAGCTGCCCTACTTTCACCTCTATCCCAAATTTTTTCACCACTTCTAAAGTGATTTGAGCAAACAGTTTTGTCAAACCGTACTTGTACAATTCGTCCATTACACTTCCAATCCGTTTTGGCGTAATAAACTCTGCTTTTACTCCTTCCCCCAGCAAATGTTCCGTTGCTTTTCCTTCAAAAAACTGATGAAATAAATACATCGGCGCTGTGATGAACGCCATGCAATTTAGGATAATTGCTTTTACTATCTGACCGGCGCTAATTTTTTCCAGTTCATGGCTCGGAATTAGTTCGTCTATCAGTTCTACTATCCCGATTTCATCAACGATGCCTGCCACGATACCCAGATGGTCGATATCTTGAACCTCTATTTCTGGGCACTCTAACAGGGTCTTGCTCATTTCCTTCGTCCTTTTTGCGAGAAGATTAGGTTATTTTATACGGTTTTTAGCCTCTCTCCCACATTATCGGATAGAACATAAAAATTGTTTTGAGCTTCTGCCAACCCGCCGAATGTGGGTTTTTAAGGGGGGTTGGGGGGGATCTCAGGGCTTTGATCCCCCTAAATCCCCCTTTGCAAGGGGGACTTTGAATGTTCACGGGTTTTGAGGAGAAGTCATGGTTTTGGGCGATGAAGGTTTGTGATAATTATCGGCGCTTGAACCCACTCCGGCCCGCCGCTCTTTCTACCTCCGGTTCCTCTCCTTGGAGGGGCTAGGGGGGGTCTCCTTTCCGGTTTACCCACCCTTCCCCAGAGGAGGCGTTAACCAGCGCCTAACCTTTAGCTTTTTCCACCTCCGCAATGCGCAGAACCGTTTTCAGCACCGAGTCGGGATTCAAACTGATGGAATCAATACCCAGTTCCACCAAGAACTCCGCAAATTCGGGATAATCCGACGGCGCTTGACCGCAGATGCCGATCTTGCGACCGTGTTTCTTGGCGGTTTCGATGGCCAGTTTCACCATCCGTTTTACCCCTTCGTTGCGCTCGTCAAAGAGATGCGCCACTAGGGAAGAATCCCGGTCTAAACCCAAGGTTAACTGGGTTAAATCGTTGGAGCCAATGGAAAAGCCGTCAAAGACCTGGGCAAATTCATCGGCGAGGATCACGTTACTGGGCAGTTCGCACATCACATAGATTTCCAGACCGTTAACGCCCCGTTTGAGGCCGTGTTTTTCCATTTCGGCGATGACCTTGCGGCCTTCGTCGGGGGTGCGGCAGAAGGGAATCATGGGAATAACGTTGGTTAAGCCCATTTCATCCCGGACAATTTTCAGCGCCTGACATTCCAAGGCGTAGGCTTCCCGGTAATTGGGATCGTAGTAGCGGGAGGCGCCGCGCCAGCCGATCATCGGGTTTTCTTCCTTGGGTTCAAACTGACGACCGCCCAGGAGATTAGCGTACTCGTTGGATTTAAAATCCGACATCCGCACCACCACCGGTTTGGGATAGAAGGCCGCCGCGATCATCCCCACGCCGTGGGCCAGTTTATCGACAAAGAATTGGGAGCGGTTTTCTTTATAAAGCTTGGTCAATTCGGCGATTTCTAGCTTGGCTTCGGCGTCCTCCAGGTCGTCGAATTTCATCAGCGCCAAGGGATGGGCTTTGATATGGTTGGCGATGATAAATTCCAGACGGGCTAAGCCGACGCCGTCCGCGGGATAACTGGCGAAACCAAAGGCCTGTTCCGGGTTGCCCACGTTCATCAGAATTTGGGTCTTGGTGCGGGGGATATTATCCAGCGCCGTTTCTCGGACTTCAAAGGGCAGTAAACCGGTAAAGACATGGCCTTCGTCCCCCTCGGAGCAACAGATGGTGACGTCTTGACCTGTGGTAATGGTTTCCGTGGCGTCCCCGCAACCGACAATGGCTGGAATCCCCATTTCCCGGGCAATGATTGCCGCATGGCAGGTCCGGCCCCCCTGATTGGTGACAATGGCCGACGCCTGTTTCATAATCGGCTCCCAATCCGGGTCGGTGCGGTTGGTAATGAGAACTTCTCCGGGGCGGAAAAGATTAATTTCCGAGACATTGCGAATCACTTGGGCCGTGCCCTGACCAATAGCGGCGCCGACGCTCCGACCCGTAGCTAAAACGGCGCTGTGTTTTTGCAGTTCGTAGGTTTTGATGATGTTGGCGGATTTTTGGGACTGCACCGTTTCCGGGCGGGCTTGGACAATAAAAAGTTCCCCAGTTTTACCATCCTTAGCCCACTCGATATCCATGGGGGTATAGACTCCCCGGACTTGAGAATAGTGATCCTCAATAATGCAAGCCCAGCGAGCCAGTTGCAGGATTTCGGCGTCGTTAATGCAATATTTTTCCCGTTCCGGCTCTCCCACCTCCACATTTTTCGTCAGTTTCGTGCCCCCGACGTCATAGACCATTTTGATCGCTTTACTGCCCAGACGTTTCTCTAAAATAGGTTTAAAGCCCTCCTTGAGGGTGGGTTTAAAGACAAAATATTCATCCGGGTTAACGGCGCCTTGCACCACGTTTTCCCCCAAACCATAGGCCGCGGTAATCAGCGCCGCGTTTTTGAAACCCGTTTCCGTGTCGATGGAGAACATCACCCCGGAGGTGGCCAGGTCGGAGCGCACCATTTTTTGCACCCCCACGGAGAGCGCCACGGCGAAGTGGTCAAAGCCGTTGTGGTGGCGGTAAGAAATGGCCCGATCGGTAAAGAGGGAGGCGAAACATTTATGGCAGGATTCCAAGACCCCCTTGAGGCTATGGACGTTTAAATAGGTTTCCTGTTGGCCGGCAAAGCTAGCTTCCGGCAGATCCTCCGCCGTGGCGCTGGAACGCACCGCCACGTCCACCCCGGAGCAGTGCATCTTGTAGCCGTAGCGGTCGCACATGGCGCTGTAGGCTTCGGCGATGGCGACCTGTAAATCCTGGGGAAAGGGGGTGTCGAGGATCAGTTCCCGGGCGGCCTGACCCCGTTCCTGGAGGTTAGCCATATCGTTCACGTCCAGATCCGCGAATAAATCCCGCAGTTTCGCTTCCAGCCCCGCTTCCCGAATGAAGTAGCGGTAGGCGTAGGCCGTGGTGGCGAACCCCGAAGGCACATTCACCCCCCGGGGTTGCAGTTGTTGGATCATCTCTCCTAAAGACGAGTTCTTGCCCCCCACCAGCCCCACGTCGTGGGTGCCGACTTCTTCAAACCAAAGAATCAAGGCGTTTTCTTTGGCGGCGGCGGGTCTTTCTAAAGCGGCGCTGACCATATTCTTATCCCTCGAATTGATAACTTCAGTTTACCGAGGGGTCGGCGCCGAAACTTGTCTTGTTTTCATTATTTTACAAGTCTCTAAGTTTCTTAATTTTGTGAAGAAATATTACTGGTCAAAGGGGAAGAAGGGCTGAAGAACTCCGGGAAATTACTAGGAGCTACCTCAGATTTTGCAGTTGATTTGCTTGCCCTCATCCCCATTCGGCCAGGAGTTGCTCTTCAATAAGCAGGGCGACTAACTGTAATCAACTTTTGTCAATCAACCAGCCCCCCCGGTCAGGTTTTGGGTTAACCCAGCGCCGCTAGCAGTTCCTCCACCTTCGCTTTGACCTCGTCCCGCACCCGGGGAAAAATTTCCGGCGCTTCGGCGGGGTCGTCCAACTGCCAATCTTCAAAGACGTCTCGGATTAACCATTCCGCAGGTAAATTGACCCCGCAACCGCAGAGGGAAATAACGACGTCGTAATCTTCGG
>JAYKIZ010000212.1:0-12291 GCA_035285965.1 Cyanobacteriota bacterium
ATCTCGCCTTCGTTGGCGTAGGTGTCCAGTTGATTTAAAACCGATTCGCCATTCCCTTCAGCGGGGGCCGCTTGGGCGGGAAGGCCGAGAGCCATGGCCGCGCCGACGAGCGCCGGGCTGACCACTAAAGATTTCCAGAACTTGTTAAGCATATGTAGCTTTTCCTCACACCTAAATTGACTATAGGGTTAACCTACATTCAGCTCCATTATACATGGCTTTGGCTAATTGTGACGGTCGCGGTCTTTTTTTTAGGAGATTGCCAGCCAAGACCGGGACGGGGCGGGAGGTCTGGAGAAAAATTTCCCTAGACGAGTCCCTGCGGGAACCAGCTTGCAGGGGGGGCAATACTCTTGGGGCTATTATAGCGGCGCTTTTTCAGAGTGGCGTTATTCTTTGTCTCCAAAAACTATCCGCTCCCCCCCGGTGAAGGAAGGGAGCGGTCTAGACGGGTCGAGCTCTACGGGCGCCGACTGCCGGATGAAACTTTATGGAAGCTTAAGTCTTGTGGGAAGTAAAGACCCAAGGGGATTTAAAGAATAGCCCCGGCGCGCAGACGGACATTGCCCATTAGGCGACCCAAACGTTTACTACTCTCGCTCATGGACATCACCTCCTATCTTCCTTAGGGAATTGACTATAAAACTTGGACGCTTCCCAGTCTAGGGTAAGTCCTCGGAAAACGCAAGGGGTTTAAGGCGGCGCTTTGGCGCGCCCCCCTAGCCCCCCAATTCTGGGGGGAATCGGATTTAAAAGTTGGGGGATTGAGGGGGCAGAACGCTCCTTTAACGCTTAGGAACCTGAAGCGTCGCCCAAGTTTTACCCCTGGTTATAATGGCCGCACCCCTTCCTCTAGGAGTCTTAGCCCATGACCGCCCTAACCGCCCGGGAACTAGAGCGACAAATGCCCGACGCCACCCAGCTATGGAGCGATGAACCGGAAATGGAGAGTTCCCTACACTATCTACAATTGGCGTTGCTGGTGGCTAGCCTGGAATGGCTCTGGCGAGACCGGCAAGATTTTTTCATCGGCGCCAACCTGACCATTTATTTTAGTCGTCAGCAACTCAAGAACCGGGATTTTCGCGGTCCCGATTTCTTTTTGATTAAAAACACCGTCCGCAAACCCCGGCGCTCTTGGGTGGTCTGGGAGGAAGAGGGGCGCTACCCAGACCTGATTATCGAACTGCTCTCGGACTCCACCGCCTCTGTGGATCGACGGGAAAAACGGGACTTGTACGGCCGCGTCTTCCACACCCCGGAATACTTCTATTTTTCCCCGGACACCCTAGAGTTTGCCGGCTTTAAACTCCATTTAGGACAGTATGAAGCCATCGAACCTAACCCCCAGGGTTGGCTTTGGAGCGAGGAACTGGGTTTATTTTTGGGGGTTTGGGAGAGAGAATTAAGGTATTTTTCCCTAGACGGAACCCTCATCCCTTCGCCAGCGGAAGCGGCGGAAGCGGAGCGACAAAACGCGGCTCTAGAGCGTCAACGGGTTGAGGCCCTGCGGGAATTAGTCGAGCAGGAACGTCTCCGGGCCAATCAAATGGAAGCCCAACTGCAAACCCTCCGGCGCCGATTAGAGTCCCTAGGCTCAAACCCTGAAGCTTAGCCGCGCTCTCCCACAAAAACGGGAGTAGGATAGCGGTGTTAGCGAAGATCACGGGTTACTGTCATGGCCAAAAAAAACGCCAAACCCCGAAGCGAGTCTTTCTTGGTCTGCGGACTGGGCAGTTTAGGTCAGCAGTGCGTTTCGGCGCTCCAACAGTTTGGGGTGCCCATCTGGGCTATCGAAAAAAATCATCAGGACAGTTACGAAATCCCCGACCTACCAGATCTATTAGACCAGTTCATCATTGGGGACTGCGCCTACGGGCCGACCCTAGATCGTTTAGATCTGACAACTTGCCGCTCGGCGCTTTTGCTCACCTCCACCGAGCCGGTCAATATCGAAACGGCGCTCTTAATTCGCCAACGAAATCCCCAAACTCGTCTGGTGGTGCGCTCAAGTAAAAAAAATCTAAACGAACTGCTGGAAGGGCAACTGGGCAACTTTATCGCCTACGACCCCCTAGACTTACCGGCCCAGGCCTTCGCCCTGGCGGCTCTGGGCACCGACACTTTGGGCTTTTTTGAGCTGGAAAAACAATGGGTTCGGGTTGTCCAACTCCAACTGGGCCCCAACCACCCTTGGCTCCATAATTTTCGACTGCGAGACCTGCAAAGTCGGGCCCGGCGCCTCCTGCTCCACCAACGGGTTATGGAATCCTGCCCCCGTTCCTTTCATCTCTGGAGCGCCGAGATAAGCCCCCAACTAGGAGATCGTCTGATTTACTTAGAACTGTTGGATAACTGGAGTCTAGCGCCGACGGCAGAAAAAACGGCGAAACCGGGGCGGCCGTTGACCTTAAATCAAGAAAACCCTTGGGTTCAGCGTCTTCAGGTCTGGCAAAAAAGCCTGGGGGAGCGTCCTATTGTCCTCTGGGCCGTCGCCATCCTCCTCGGGTTGATTGCTTTGGGCACAACGGTTTTGCACTTCGCTCTGCCAGGGAGTTACGGGCCGTCGGCTTTTTACCGCACGGCGATTCTCCTCCTGGGCGGTTACGGGGACGTCTTTGGGGATCTAGAAGAATCGCCGGAAAACGCCTGGATTTTACAACCCATGGCGCTGTTATTAACTCTGACAGGCACGGCTTTTGTGGGGATTCTCTACGCGCTCTTAACGGAAAAATTGATCGCCAGCAAATTTCAATTCGCCCGCAAGCGCCTGCCCATTCCCAACGGCAACCACATCATCATTCTCGGTCTGGGGCGGGTGGGGCAACGGGTGGTCAAACTGTTAAAAAGTTGGAAACAGCCCACCGTGGGGATTACCCTCTCCGGCGCTATCGATCCCCGGATTCTCCCGGATATCCCCGTCATCAACGACGGCGTGCAGGAGAGTTTAGACCGAGCTAATTTAGCCGCGGCCTCCAGCATTGTGGTGGTGACGGACGACGATTTACTAAACTTAGAAGTCGCGCTGATGACGGAGCGTCAAAATCCCAGCGCCCATCTGGTGATTCGCACGGGGAAAGAGGGCTTAAGTCAGAGCTTAATGGGGCTTTTACCCCGGGCCCATGTCTTGGAAACCTACCGTTTAGCCGCGGAGGTCTTTGTGGGGGCGGCTTTTGGGGAAAATATTCTCCATCTCTTCCGCCTGCCGGGACAAACGGTTCTGGTGACGGAATACCAAATCGAACCCCAGGACACCCTTTGCGGTCTCCTATTGGGGGACGCGGCCTACGGTTACGGCGTTATTCCCATTCTCTATCAAGCGCCGGGTCAAGAGTCCCGGTTACTGCCCTCGGATGATTTGGCTTTAAAGGCGGGGGATAGATTGATTATTCTCGCTTCCATTGAAAGCCTGAAACGGATTGAAATTCGCGATCTGGCGCCGAAAACCTGGCGGATAAGGATTGAGAAATTAGCCCTGGCGGAATCGGATTTTGAAGGCGCCAATATTCTCAGCCGCATTTCCGGCTGTTCCCTCCAGCAGGCCCGGCAGGCCATGGCCAACCCGCCCCAAATTTTGACCACTCCCCTCTATCGACCCCAGGGGGAACGGCTCCTGCGGGCGCTCCAAAAAATCCAAGTCAAGGCCGCCCTGATTCCCCTCGGCGCCGAATCTCAGCCGGCGGAGCCTGTGCCATAATGAGAGCCAATTTGTGGGGAGTTTTACCGTGGCTATCCGTCTTGTGGTTCTCGATATCGACGGCACCATCGCCGGAGACAGTAATCAGGTGAGTCCCGGCGTCCTAGAAGCCATTGCCCAAGTCCAAGCCCAGGGCATTCCCGTGGCGCTGGCTACCGGGCGCATGTATCGCTCCGCCCTCCGCTTTCACCAAAAAATTCAGTCCCCTCTACCCCTGATTACCTATAACGGCGCTTTGACCCAAGATCCCCAAACCGGGGAAGTCCGGCGCCATCGGCCCCTCGGAGCGGAAATCGCTCTAGAAATTTGGCGCTATTTTATGGATCTGCCGGAAACGTCCCCCCTGGAATTGCACTGTTACCATCAGGATCAGCTCTACGTTCCCGCCATTACCGAACAAACCCAAGCTTACTTGGCTCGGGCCGGGGTGACGGCCCTGGCCCAGGAAGATCTGGAGCCGTTATTAAGACAGGAACCCACTAAACTCCTTGCCATTAGCCCCGACAGCGCTTGGCTCCGGCGCTTGCAAGGGGATCTCCGACGCCGCCTCACCGAGGAGCAGGTGTATTTTACCCAATCCACCGATATTTACTTTGAAATCACCCATCCCCAGGCCACCAAGGGTCAAGCGGTTCAGCATTTAGCCGAGACCCTGCTAGGGCTGACCGCCTCGGAGGTTCTGGCCATTGGCGATAATTTCAACGATCTGGATTTACTGCAATACGCCGGTCGGGGGGTGGCCATGGGCAACGCGCCGGAGGGCGTTAAAGCCGTCGCCGACGAGGTGACCGCCGATGTGGAAGCGGACGGCGTCGCTCAGGTTTTAGCTGGTTTGTTGGTTTAGAGGCTTTTTTGGCGAGTCTCGACGACCCAATCGATGAAAACGCTCTAGAGGCTTGGTTAGACAAAAAGGAAAAAACCTTAATCCGTTAATTTCTAAGAGTCGCCCTAAGCGGCGTCAGGGATTAAAACAGAACGGCGCCGGCAGACAGAGGAGAGATTGGGCCAAGGCCAGCAGGGGAGCCAAGGCTTCCGGGGAAGTTAAAGATTGGGCCGGGGGATGGGGTTCGTAACGCTCTAGGTAGAGATGAATAAAATCTAACGCCTCGTAAACCAATAAACGAGCGCCGTCGGTAAAGCCCCATTCATAGCCCACCGGCGTCAGCGTCCGCCCCAGATCTCGGTCATAGTAGCTCAGATCTTGCTCGTAGGCAACCTCATAGGCCCCGTAGAGTTGCCCCCGTTCCGACTCCTGTTTAATCGTCTCCAGAATGGGATCTAGGGAATAACCCCGGCGCCGGGGAATCTGATAGCCCGCATGGTAATTGCGCCCCAGTTGTCGCCAGTGTTGAGCCAGGAGGTCTTCCCAACTCCGATTCAGCGCCGCTTCTAGATTGAGGATAAACAGGAGAACCCAAAGCCCGTCCGGCTCCCGGCTGTGGTCTCCCCCCAACTCCCCCCGTTCGTTCCCCGCTAGGGTGATCCGCAGACTTTCAAAGGTCTCGCTTAAACAACTCCAGGGCCCCGGCGCCGGATAACAGGGCAGATGAAGTTTGGCGCAGGCGTGATCCGCCGCGGCGCTGGCGAAGCGGGAACGGGCGACGCCGGAGAATCGACTGCGATAGACGGGGCTAACGGTTGCTTGACTGACCAACAGAGCCAGAAGATCTCCTGGATTTATTTCTTCCTGCTGACCCCAGAAACGACACCGACGCCGACTGAGGAAAATGGCCCCCGGCGCCGGTAAGGCCGCCTGAAACTTCTGTTGGACGGTGTTCTGGGGAAGACCCAATTTGCCTTCTAGCAGGGCTTGGGCGTAGGCGTAACTCTCGGCGTCGAGGCACTGAATTTCCAGATTCCGCCGCCGGCAGGCGGATTGAATTAAATCGAGGTCAAATAACCGCTCCATCTCTCGATAATAAAGTTGGAAACCGTCCCAAATTTCTAGCTCTAGCCCGTCTAAGGAATAGCTCCGGTTAACAATCCACTCCAATTCCCAGGGACGCCAAGCGTAACTTTGAATAATCTGGGTTCGCTCCCCTAGGGCGTCCAGTAAAGCGGGAGAAAAGACCTGACCGCTCTGCCAGTAAAAACTAACTTGACAATCCGGCTCCCCCAACTGGGGCAACGTTTGCAGAGTCGCGGCGCCGATGGCTTGGTATTTTAAAACTACTTGAGAAAGGAGGGCAGGATAGGGGACGCCGATGAGAAGAATCAAACGGGCGAAGGGGTGGGCGGTTGTAATCGCCAGCAGGGTTTCTAGCAGAATTTGGCTTTCCCGTTGACTATCCGAAGCAATCACGAGAGTTTTGTCCTGAAGATCTCCCAGTAAATTCAAGAAACTTTGAATTAAGTTTTCCCAGTAGGGGGGACGCAAAAAGCGGGAAAAGGGTTGGGTCAAAGCGCCGGGAAGGACTTTCTGCTCCGGCAGGGGTCGGGTGGGAACAAGGCGGACGGCGCTCATGGTCGAGGACGGCTCACCTTGGCCCGAAAGAGGAGGCTCTCGCCCTGACGATAGCCGCTGTAGCGAATTTGCGCCGGTTCCCCCGGCGCCGGCTCCGCCCCCTCTAAAACTTCGTGCCATTGGGGATCGTAGGCGACAATTTCCCCCACGGCGCCGAGGGATTCTACGCCCCAGGCTTCCAGGAGTGCGAACACCGGGCGAGCCAAGGGAACTAATTTCCGAGCCGGCCAATCGGGTTTAACTTCCGCCGCAGAGACGGCGCTGGGCCATTGGCGCAACCAGGGTTCCAAAATTTGCAGGGCTGACCGGCGAAACTCTTCTTCTAAGCGCCGGCTTTGCCCGGCTAACTCTCCCTGAAGGCGTTGGCATTCCCGCGCGAGAGCTTCTGAATTTGATTGGGGTTGACCGCTAACTCCCCCGAGATTTTGACTTAATTCTCCTAGGGAAATATGGAGAGTCTCCGCCAAGCGCTGGGCCGCCTCTAGGGACAATTTAGGCAACAGCCCCCACTCCGCCCGCCGCAGTTGCCATTCCGTTAACCCAGAGCGCCGGGAGAGTTCCTCCAGGGTTTCGATCTGGACGGCGGCCATCAGGTCGGCGAGGGCGGTGCGATAGGGGGGCATGGCGATTAGTCTGGAACCCTAGAATAATCAAAGTTTGTGAGTCTACTAAGCGGCGCCGGGGCCGTTCAAAAAGCGTCCCGCGAATTTAAAGACATCCCCGAGATCCACATCTCCATCCCGGTCGCTGTCTAAAAACTGCTTCAGTAGAGGATTTTGGGCCATTCCCGCCATTCCCCCCGGAGCCCCGGCGCCGAGGTTAAAAAATTTCATCACAATGGGCAGGAGGCTGGGAATGAGTCCTTCCAGTTGGCTGGCATTGAGACCCGTTTTTCCGGCGACGCCTTGCAAGACGGCGCTTTGGGCTTCCGGCGGCAGCAGGGAAGATAGAGCGCCTAAATTACCGCCCGAAGCGGCGCCCATGACCTGACCCGCCAGAGCGCCTAAATCTAAAGATCCGCCCTGGGCCTGTTGTTGCAGAGCCGGGCGCAGTTGGGAACTGAGGGCGGAAAGCGCCGCTTGGGTTCCTTGGGCGTCTAGCCCAAATTTTCCGGCCACCTGTTGGAGTTCCTGAGTGAGTCCGCCCAGTTGTTCCACGCTGGCGGCTTGTTGGGGGTTATTGACGGCGCTGAGCACATCGAAAAAGAGTCCCATGGCAATTGTCCTCAATCGGTAAATAAGCGTTTGCCATTATCTTAGAGGATGTTGGGAAAGGACTAAAATCCTAAATCCGCCTTGGCTTGGGCCGCCGCCAGTTGTAAACGGTCGTCGTCCTCCTCTCGCCAGTCGGTGTCGCCGATTTCTTGGTAAAACTGTTGGTCGTAGGCGCGGGTGCGGATCACCACGGGCATGGGAACGGCGTGGCCCAGCACTAAAGCCTGTTGTTTAGAATCTAATTTAGCTAAAACCGAGCGAAGATTTTGCCCCCCGGAAACCCCGGTAAAAATGGCTTCAATATCCTTTTCGTCGTTCAATAAACAGGTAATGCGGGTGCCGATTTGGGACATGACTTCGTTATCAATGCCCGAGGGGCGCTGATCCACCACTAAGAGGGTGACAAAGTATTTCCGCATTTCCCGAGCGATGGTGCCGAAAATCGTCTGATGAACAATGTGGGAATCTAAGAACCGGTGCGCTTCTTCAATCGTGATGACTAACTGGCGGGGCCGGTCGCTAGGATTTTTGCTTTGCAGAAACTTTTCCGATTTTTTTACATAGGTGCTATGAATCCGGCGAGTAATCATGTTAGTGGCCAACATATAAGCCAACAAATTAGACTGGGAGCCAAATTCAATCACCACGTGTTTTCCGGCTTCAAGACATTGCAAAACCTGATCAATATAATTGTGGGGACAACTGTTGCGCAGATACTTTAAGCTATCCAAGCGCCGTAGTTTACGCTGGAGGGACATGATGGAGCCGGGATGACCCTGTTTTTCTTCGCAGAAAAATTTAATCTCTTCATTGGACATTAAGAGTAAGTGATTAATCCAACTCCGGCCAAATTCGGCGTATAAAATGTTGGCGTTATCCAGCGCCGCTTCCGAGAGTCCCAGTTCAAAACCCACGAGGCGAATATCTTCGATTTCAATTTGTTCATAACTGAGAAATAATTCCTGGGCCCCCCGGACGCCCCGGCGCTGGGTGGATTCGGGGTCGAGGGTAAAAATTTCTACCTGTCCCGGAAATAACTGTCCCAAGCCCTTGACGGTGGCCACCTGTTTCCCCTCCCGCATGGCCTCCCAGCCGTACTCCGAGTGCATATCAAACATCAAATTCACCGCCGCTTGCTTGCGGATAATACCGGAAATTAACAGACGGGTTAAAAAGGATTTGCCCGTGCCAGATTTGCCAAAAACGCCGTTACTGCGCTCCACAAACCGGTCTAAATCTAAACAAATGGGCACCGCCATATCGAGGGGTTGGCCAATGGAAAAATTACGCCGGAAGGGATCGTCCTCCCAACCAAAGACCGTGCGAAAATCCAACTCGCTGGCTTCAAAGACCTCGCTGAAATGGGCCGGAATCGTTTTCACCGGCAACAATTCCACCTCGGCGCTACTGTTGGCTTCGTAGGAGCCTAAACCGTTGTTCGTTTTTCCTTGGACGCCCTGGGCCTCGGTCTCCGTCAACATCAACATCGGCGCTAATTCCAAGGTGCCGTAGGTGCCGCTCCCCGCCAACACCGACCGCATCAAGCTATCTTCCACCCGGGGGGGATTGGCCAAAATGCGGGGATTGGCCGTACCCAGCGCCACATCGGTGAGGAGACAAAAAAAGCGGGAACGAACGCCGCGGATAACCAGAAATTTCCCCACCCGCATTTCTTCCACGGAAACGTCGGGGTAGAGTCGCACTTCTAAACCTTGGGTGAGGGAGCCTTGGGTGACGGAGCCGAGGGGAGTCTGGGTCATGGCTTGCGCCTAATCCTGAACGTAGGGAGTTCCCTCCAAGAGCGCCGCTTGGGCCCGGGCCAGTTCCCGACCCAAATAGGCGGCGTGGTCTAGCAAAGTCACGGGGCAGGGTTTCATTTCTTCAAAGAGTTTGACGCACAATTCCTTGGCGGTTCTTCCCGTTAAGGTCAAAGTCGGCTGGCGGACGACTGGCCCCTGACAAGGAATCACTTCTCCCGTCTCGGGATCGACGGCTAATCCTTTTTCGTTAATATCGTTGGCAAAATGTTTCATCCCCAGACAGGACTGTTCTGGATCGACATAAATAATCCAGTACCCCCCCGGATCAAGGGCGATGAAGCGATTGGAAAGTTGGTCGTCGAGGGCTTGGCAGGATTGGCGCAAATCGGTCATGCTACGGATAAAGAAGACTGTTGTCCATCATAAAGCAGATAAAGGGAGGCTTGACGCCGGAGCGAGGGGAACAGATACCGGCGTTGTCAGGGAGGCGGCTTACTTTCCCGCCCCAAACTCTCTGTTACCATCGAATCGAGGCGGACTCATCAGTCTTGACCTCATTGATCCATTCCGCTCAAGACGCGGCCCTTAAACAGTCCTCGGCGCCAATGTCTTTTCCTCTCACCAAAAGCCATTTCCTAGCCGGTTTGCAGTGCCCCAAGCGTCTTTGGTTGGCAGTCTGCAAGCCAGAGTACGCCTGTCTGAACTCTCGAACTCAACAAAGGGAACAAGCGGAAAACCAGAATTTTAGAGCCATAGCCCAACGGAGCTTTCAAGGGATCGCCATTAGCGGCGACCTCCGTTCGGCCTTAGATCAGACCCAGCGCCTACTGGAACAGGGACAATCTTGCTTATTTGAAGCCGCCTTTATTTTTGACGATATTTTCCTTCGGGCCCATATCCTCCAGCGCCGACAGGATCAGAGTTGGCGACTGCTGGAGGCCAAACCGACGGCGGAGATCCGGGAGGAATATCTGGCCGATCTCGCGCTCCAAAGCTACGTCCTCAACGGCGCGGGTATCGAGGTAGCGGAAATTGGCTTAATGTTGTCCGATCCGAAAATCGGCGCCGGGGAGTCGCCGGAGACTCTCCGATTCAGACCGACGGATGTGACCCAGAGCGTCCAAATCTGGCAAAACCAAATTCCCGATTACCTCAGCCAATTTCGTCAGTTTTTAACCCAACCGGAACCGCCGCCGGCTCCCATGGGGAACCATTGCGATTTCCCCCATCTCTGCCCTTTTAAGACCCATTGTCAGGGAGACGGAATCAATCTTGTTGTTAATAACAATTCCGCAGACTTTTCAAGCTCCCTCCAGGAAGCGATAACGTCCGATGGGGCCCAGCGCTAAGACGTTTTTTTAAGCGCCGCACATAGCCTAAGCGTTGCAAGCGGTAGATCAAGGAGCGTAGGATTTGATTCCGGGTTTCGCCGTCCAGCGCCTGGGGTTCAGAAATCTCAACATCGAGCAGGCGTTCTAACTCCAGTCTCTCTAGAGTCAGTTCCGAACAAGGGGCGGCGGCGCTCCGGGGTTTCTGGGCTAGAGGAGAGATAAACATAGGAGGAAACGGTGTAATCGAGAATACCTCCAGTGTTCTTCATTTCCCCGGCATCCGCTAGCGAAGCAATCACGATGGGTTCGTGATCTTGATCACAGTGTTTTCAGGCAGTTTTTGCTAGGACAAACTCCCGCAGACGTTGGAGGGCTAGGTAAGGAATCTCGTGGCCGCCGTCAAATTCCTCGTACTGAATTTCGGCGCCGACGGCCAACAGCTCGTCCCGGGCCTGACGGGCCGCCTCAATGGGCACGACGGGATCTTGTCGACCGTGGAGTTGTAAAAGCGGCGCGCTGGGGCGGGTTTGGGGACGAAAGTGGAGGTAACCGCTCAAACAAACCACCCCCGCCAGGGGCAGATCCTGTCCCAAATCTAAACTCATGGCGCCGCCCTGGGAAAACCCCCCTAAAACCGTCCGCTCTAGGGGAATGCCAGTTTCTTGCTCTAGACCCAGCAACCAGTTTTTGGCGAGGGCGCGGCTCTGGGCCAATCCTTCCGGATCCGGCGCTTCCAAACGGTACCAAGCCTTTCCCCCCGGCGCTTGAGGATGGTCAAAGGGCGCGTTGGGAAAGAGGCAGAGCGTTTGGGGGAGAGCGAGTTGGGGCGCCAAAGAATAGAGATCCTGGGCGTTGGCGCCCCAACCGTGGAGTAGAACAAGGCTAAATTGCGGGGTTCCAGTGGCGAAGCGTAGAGCAAACAAGGGAGAAAACTCCGGCTGAGGGGCGCTTTCTAGCCTAGCAAGCTTCTGGAAGAGAAAACATCTCACCCTTGTAACGAGCGCGCTTTAAACCGTTGCCCCCCTTCTCCCTCCTTCGGCTCCCTTCGACTGTGCTCAGGGCAGGACGCTTAGGGAACGGGAGAGGGGGGCTGGGTGATAAGGGCGCTAGACCCCAGGATTAGAAACCCAAGGGATTGACGGCGCCGGTTAGCAAGGCAGTGAGTTCCGCCGCGGGTTGACCGATGACGCCGTCCCCGTTGGCGTCGACGCCGAAGTTAACCTCTTGGATAAAGGTTTCTTCAGAAGCCAAGGCCCAAATGTCGGAGAGTTGCCAATCCCAATTGTCATTGGCCCGCCAGAGACCCAGTTGCCCGGCGCCGGTATTTTCCCAGAGAACTTGGTTTTCGCCGCCGAGGGTTTCCGCCGCCAGGGGACTCCATCCCGATAAGCGGTTATCGAAAGGTTGGTTTTGGTAGCGGAGGGGAGTGGGAGCGCCGTCTTGTCCCTGAACGTAGAAGTAGTTCACCAAATCCTTGAGCAACTTAACGGCGCCCTGGGTTTCCGTTTCGCTGAAGACGTTGCCAATGAGGCCGTCCCGGTTCAGATCCTGTTGAAAGGCGGTTTCCTGCTCGAAGGTTTTGGGGGTATTGAAATCCCAAACATCGGACAATAGCCAATTCCAATTGGCGTCCGCTTGCCAGAGACCCAATTCCCCGGTGTTCAGGTTTTCCCAAAGAACTTGGTTTTCGCCGTTGACAGTTTCGGCGCCGAGGGGTCGCCATTCTCCGAAACGGTTATCGTAGGGTTGATCCAGGTATTTAACGGGAATCGGCGTTCCGCTTTCATCTTGGGCGTAGAGGAAGTTTTGGGCGTCCTTGAGAAGA
>JAYKIZ010000213.1:0-4603 GCA_035285965.1 Cyanobacteriota bacterium
CCAGTAGAGACGCCGTCGCCAAACCGAAAACCAGGAGACTCCATTCCACGACGCTAAATCGGAAGACGGGGAAGGGGATGCTTTCTGAGTCGCCATAGAACCTCAACAGCGCCGCCGCCGCGTATAAAAACGTCGTCAGCGACTTGGGTAACACTTTCAATAGACTTATCATAGCTAAATATCCGACCGCCCGGCGCTAGTCCTCCGGGGTCTCGGGAAACCAATCCTTGTCCAGCGCCCGCTCCAAATCGGCGCTTGGCGCCGTCGGCAAAAGATGGTTCGACAGGCCCGATTTTGTACAAAAAACCTCTAAAGCGTCCAGATAAGTCTCTCCAAACACTTCCGCTAGATACGGTTTCAAACTTGGACTATCTTCCAACTCATAGCGGAGCAGTTGACGAAAATTCTGAACTTCTCCCCGCCAGTGATTTCCGTTGGCAGACAATTCGGAGCGCCAATATTCTAGCTTAAGTAAATGCTCCAACAGTTGTTTTAAAAGACTGCGAACCTTTTTCTTATCCCGACGACTCAAAGCCTCCACCTCCTCAATTAAATTTTCCCAATCCAATGCGCCCAAATCCCGGCGCCGGAGTTTATCGACCGTTTCCAGAACCCAAAGATTGTAATCCGTCTCATAGAGAGATTTATCTATTTTTCGGAGTTCAGCGACCATAATGTACCTAAATCCTTAAAAACGCTAAATCGGAAGACAGGGAAGGGGATGCTTTCTGAGTCGCCATAGAACCTCAACAGCGCCGCCGCCGCCTATAAAAACGTCGTCAGCGACTTGGGTCACACTTTCAACAAACTTATCATAGCTAACTTCCGACAACCGGAGCTTAATCCTCCGGGCTAGCGGGAAACCAAGCCTCGTCTAAAACCTGCTCCAAGTTCGCAATAGGAATTTCAGGAAAGGCGCTGAGAGGTAGGGATGAGCGTTTAGCCGCTATCTCCCGTCCATCCTGATAGCATTCTTGCCAAATTTCTTGTAGATAACGTTCCAAGCTCGGACTATCCTTTAACTCATCCTGAATCAACTTACGAAAATTAATAATCTCAGCCTCCCAATGGCCTCGATTATTTTCAATTTCATTCTCCCAATAGGTCAACTTTAGCAAATGTTCGACCAAGAGTCTCAATAAACTTTTCAGTTTCTTCTTATCCCGCCGACTCAAATCGATTACCTCCTCAATTAAATTCTCCCAATCTAAAGCGTCCAAATCCCGGCGCTGGAGTTTATCGACCGTTTCCAACACCCAGAGATTATAATCCGTCTCGTAGAGCAATTTATCTATTTTTCGGGGTTCAGCGACCATAATCTACCTAAATCCTTTAGTTTACGCGTGGTTACTCGCCATATTCCGACTCATCAGCGCCGGAGCGGGGCTAGCCATTTCCGGCTCCCCTTCTCCCAGAATTGGGAGAAGGCCTGAGCGCAGTCAAAGGGGATGAGGGCCAACGACACCGCCACTCTTACCCCGCCAGCGCCTCCTGGATGGTTTTGTTATAGATAATCCGCCCAGGCGTGGTTTTAATATACTGGACAAGGATATCTCCATCCTGGGTTTCCCGGACTTTCCGCTCCCGGTAGTGCTTAAAGACAGTGTTGTCTTCGAGAACTTCTTCCTGAAGCACTTCGGTATCGGGTTTTTCCGTCACCACGTCTAGGTCGTTATAGCGAATCCAGATGGAAGCGTGGAGATCCACCTGTCCTTGATTGTAAGCTTTGAGAGCGTCTTCCATCCCCGAGAAGTACATGCCGGCGCCGCGGGTGGCTTTGGGATTTTCGGCGGTGAGGTAATAGCACCCCAGAACCATATCCTGGGAGGGCGCCACAATGGGTTTGCCGGTGGCGGGGGAGAGGATATTGTGGCAGGCCAGCATTAGTAAACGGGCCTCGGCCTGGGATTCGATGGAGAGGGGCACGTGCACCGCCATTTGGTCGCCGTCAAAGTCGGCGTTGAAGGCGGGACACACGAGGGGATGGAGTTGGATGGCGCGACCGTCCACCAAAATCGGCTCAAAGGCTTGAATCCCTAGACGGTGGAGGGTCGGCGCCCGGTTGAGCATGACGGGGTGGCCGGTGATGACGTCTTCGAGGACAGGCCAGATTTGCGGATCATTGCGGAGGATTAATTTTTTCGCCGCTTTGATGTTGTTAACGATGTTGGAGGTGATCAAACTGTGGATCACAAAAGGCTGAAACAGTTCGATGGCCATTTCCCGGGGCAAACCGCACTGATAAATTTTTAAGTTGGGCCCCACCACAATCACGGAACGACCGGAGTAGTCCACCCGTTTACCGAGGAGGTTTTGGCGGAAGCGCCCTTGTTTGCCTTCGATGATGTCCGAGAGGGATTTGAGGGGGCGGTTATTAGCGCCGACCACCGTGCGACCCCGGCGCCCGTTATCAATCAAGGCGTCCACCGCTTCCTGGAGCATCCGCTTTTCGTTGCGGACAATGATTTCCGGCGCCAAAATTTCCTGCAACCGAGCTAAACGGTTGTTGCGGTTGATCACCCGGCGGTAGAGGTCGTTTAAATCCGAGGTGGCGAAGCGACCGCCGTCCAATTGCACCATGGGCCGCAGATCCGGGGGAATGACGGGAATGGCGCTCAGCACCATCCATTCCGCTTTGGAGTTGGTGGCGACAAAGTTATCGACCACCCGCAGGCGCTTGATCAGCTTGGCCCGCTTTTGCCCTTTGCTATTGAGGATTTCTTCCCGCAGTCGCTCCGCCTCTTCTTCCAGGTTTAATTCCTCTAGAAGACGCTGGATCGCTTCGGCGCCGATACTGACGTCGATGCCGTAGAGTTCCGAGTCTTCGGCGTAGATTTGGTCTTCAATTTCCACCCACTGGTCTTCCGTGAGCAGTTGTTTGTATTGCAAGTTGCTGGCGTTGCCGGGGTTGAGAACCACGTAGGCGTTAAAATAAACCACCTGTTCCACGTCCCGCAGGGGCATATCCAATAAAATACTCAGGTAGCTGGGAATCCCCTTGAGGTACCAGACATGGGTCACCGGCGCCGCCAGTTTAATGAAGCCCATGCGGTGGCGCCGAACCCGGGATTCCGTCACCTCCACCCCGCAACGCTCGCAGACAATGCCCCGGTGGCGCACCCGTTTATACTTGCCGCACCAACATTCCCAATCCTTGGAGGGGCCGAAGATTTTCTCGCAGAACAGCCCGTCCATCTCCGGCTTTAGGGTACGATAATTGATAGTTTCGGGCTTAGTGACTTCTCCCACTGAAATCCCGTTGGGCAAAGTCCGCTCTCCCCATTGACGAATCCTTTCGGGGGAAGCGATGCCAATTTTTACGTAGTCAAAGCGGGGTTCGGTTTGGGCTTTCATGCTGGGCGTGACAAAATAACGGCTGACGGACTGTAAAGAAGGGCGAGGAGTCCTAGATGACGAAGGGACGATCCCTGATCCAGGAGGGTACAGCCTATCAATATTAGCTTAAAAGAGCGGCTTTGATGAATCCTTGGCGCCGAAACTTTTCTTCGAGAACCTACCGCCCGGCTCTCTTTCCGGGGGCGACGCTGTGGTTCGCGCCGTTAGTCCTCCTCCTCGGAGTGGGAGCCGCGGTCGGCGCCGGGGGATTCTGGCTTTCGACCCAGTCCGTTGTCCAACTGACCGTCGTCCCCGTTGTCTCCCAGTCTAAGCGCCCCCAACTGTTTGAAATCAGAGGCCGGCATATTTACTATTTAGACACGGCGGCCATTCAGCGCCAATTGACGGACTTCGGCCGACGTTTACCCATCTGTAAACCCCCGGAAAGAAAAGGTCTGGAGAGTAGTCTCCGGGCCCGGGGCTACTATTTGGATCGCCTTGGGGAATTTCAGGCTTGTCAAAAGGATCAAAACCAAGAACTGCAAACTTTCCGAGCGGCGACGGAATTTTATCAAGTGCGTTTGCAAGGGGGGCCCGCGCCGGCGCTCCGTTACGATCTGGCGCTGCCCCCCGAGAGCGAAAGAGACAAAACCCTCAATGAATGGGAGGCGAATTTCCAGCGCCGTCTGGCCCAATTCGATCCCCAAAAAGAGTATGTCGCCTTCATTGTTCGCCCCGACGGTTTCGGCGCTTTTCGGACGGCCCGTCGATTAGCGCAGAGCCAAGGCTTTGAGGTGGGCTGGGAACCCTTAACCGGCGCCGATCCCCTACTGCTGGGAACCCAGGGCCAGACCATCGGCGGACTTTGACAGATGACAGAGACCCGATTTCAGATATCAGAGATCGCGTTAGGGGACTGGAGGGGGCCAATGTAGGCCGAACATTGCTTCAGTTCAATTAAAATCTGGAGCAAGTCGTTGTTTAAGCTCTCGGCGTAGCCATAAAATCCTTCCAAGGCGCCGTCTTCCAACCCAGGGCGATGATTGGCCACCACGTCAATCCAGGTCAAGGTTCTTTCTACTTTTTGGTAGGCCAGACGGTAATGTCGGTACTGTTGCGTAAATTCCCGGCTCAGTTGGGCCTGTTGCACGTGCTCCTCCAGTTCCTGGGAGGTCGCCCGTAGCGCCTGGGAGACCCAGCGACTTTTTCCCTGACAGGTTTCTAGATGTTGGCAGAATTGGCACAACGCTTGCATAAAGGGCTGAAT
>JAYKIZ010000214.1:0-10216 GCA_035285965.1 Cyanobacteriota bacterium
CCGTTAACACCGTCCGGTAATCGAGGCCGTCTTCCCGAGCGATAAACTGGATTTCCTGGGGCGAAAAGGCGTGAAGATGGAGTTGGGGGAAATGGCTTTTAAGAACGTCGATGAAGTCAGTATAAAACCGGAGGCTAGAGCCGCCGATTTTCGCTTCTAGATTTAATCCGCCCTGGAGGCAAAGTTCCGAGGCTCCGAAGGCAACGGCCTCCCGGGCTTTCTGGAGCAGAGTCTCCTGGGTTAGCCAAAAAGCGCCGTCTTCCCCCGCGTCCCTGCGGAAGGCGCAAAAGCCACAGTGTTGCTCGCAGATATTGGTGAAGTTAAGATTGCGATTAACGACATAGGTGACGGTCTCCCCCACTAGACGGCGCCGTAGTTGGTCGCCGGCGTTTTGAAGTTGCGCGAGTTCTTCCGGGGTTTCTCGGGCGAGTAAAAATAAGCCTTCCTGAGGGGTTAAGTCCTCTAGGGCAAGGGCCTTATCTAAAATAGCGGTCAGGGACGGCGCCGCGAGAAGCATAAGGGGTTAGCGAGTGGCTTGATTCACCAAGGCTAGCACATCGCTTCGGCTCAGTTTCGCCTTACCGAGGGACATGGCCTCAAGGGTGCCCCGGGCTAAGGTCAGGGGAATTTTACAAAAATCCAGAGCCGGGCCGGGAGGCAAAGCCTTCGTGTACTGTTCTCCGAGGTCTAAGTTATAACGGGCATACTGATAGAGATCCCGAAACTCCCAACCTTGGGGGAAAAAGCTAACGCCCCGCCTGCGGTCTTCGCCGTGGTTACGGAGAATATTCACCGCCTGCAATCCCCGCCCAAAGCCGATGGCTTGGGCCCGGTTGGTTTGGACGCCGTCGCGCCAAGCCCAGAGATCCGAGAGGAGCAGTCCCACGGCGCCGGCGACGCTAAAGGTGTATTGGTCTAAATCCGTTTTAGTGTCGATCCGCCATTGGCGCTCGGCCCAATAGGCCATCCGATCCGCCATGGCCGCCGTCGCGTCCCAAATGCGGGGCGCAATCTCCTGGGGCGCCAGCAGGGCCCAATCTCCGAGACGCTGGGAGACTTCCGGTAACAGGTTTTGGTAGGCGTCCAGTCCCAAGGCTAAGTCCTGGGGCGCCGTATGGGCTGAACCCGCTTGTAAATTTAAGCTCATGCGGCGTAGAATTTGAGCTTTAGTGTGACTATCTAAGTCAGGGTGATCCTCTACCTCGTCAATGGCCCGCATACAGAGATAAGCCGCGGCCACCGCTTCTTGTAATCCGGGAGGTAAGCGGCTAATGGGAATATAAAATGTCCGGCTTGTGGCCTGCAACACCTCCAGGGCGCTCTGACACAGATTCATTCACGTCACTCCTGACACCAAAGTTAAGCAATAGCATACACTGAACTGGCTAAGAGGTCGTCTATCGGCATGATAGAGTTCCCCTCAAGCCCTGACAATAGTTAATGTGATAGAAATCACTGGAAAAGTGTGATCAATATCATCGCCAAGGGGGCGACTCTAGCGAGAAGATGGGTTAAAGAAAGTTGAAAGCGCATGGCTAAACCGTCCGAGGGGAGCCTCCCCCCCAATCCCTTTCAAACCTACCGAGATCCCAAAACCGGAGAATGGCGGGTAACCTTAGCGCCGCGACGAGGGGAAAAGCGGGACTCCTTCGACGAGGACAATTCCAGCCAGGACGGAGAATCCCGCGCCTAGCGCTAATGGTAAGTTCGGGTCAGCGCCGCCAATTTTTCCGTTTCCTCGGCGCTTAACTCCGGCGCTTGACCGATGATGTCTTTGTAGATTTTGACGTATTCCCCGGCGGAGCGATACCAACTAAAGTCCATAGCCATGGCTCGCTGTTGCAGTTTGCGCCAATCGGCTTTAAAGCGGAACCCTTCCCAGGCTCGCACCATGGCGGTGAAGAAATCCAGGGGTTCGTAGCGGTCGAAACTGTAGCCGGTTCCGGTCTCATTGATCGGATCATAGAAGGACACCGTATCCACCAGCCCCCCAGTGCGGCGAACAATGGGAATACAGCCGTAACGCATGGCCAACAGTTGGCTGAGACCGCAGGGTTCAAAGCGAGAAGGCATCAAAAAGACGTCGCAACCGGCGTAAACCCGGCGGGACAGAGCGTCGTTGTGGAGCAGTTGCACGGCCATCCGCCCCGGAAAACGGGAGGCCATCTGCCAGAGTTGGGTTTCGTAATAGCGGTCGCCGGTGCCCAGAAGCACTAACTGAGCGTCGGTATAGGACAAAAAGCGGTCTAAAATTTGAATAATCAGATCGATGCCCTTTTGATCCACCAGACGGGTGACCATGCCCATCAGCATGGCATGGCGGTTCACCTCCAGCCCCGTTTCTTCCTGGAGCGCAATCTTATTGGCCGGCCGTAGTTCTAGGGTGTCGGCGGTAAAATTAGTTCCAATAAACCTATCGGTGGCGGGGTTATAAACTTCCGTGTCGATGCCGTTGAGAATCCCCGCTAGATTTTGGTTGATGTAGGATAAAAGCCCCTCTAGCTTTTCCCCGTAGGCCGGAGTTTGGATTTGTTGAGCGTAGGTGGGGGAAACGGTGGTCACCCGGTTGGCAAATTGGATCGCCGCGGCCATGACGTTATCTCCCTGCATATACCAGGGGCACCAGGTCATTTTTTCCAATAAACCCCGCCAGGGGCCCTGATAGGCCAAATTATGAATGGTAAAGACCGTGGCGATGTCGGGGGAATCGTGCATCCAGACCGGGATCATCCCCGTGTGCCAGTCGTGACAGTGAATAATCTGAGGTTTCCAGTAGTTCCAAGCGAACTCCGCGGCGCCGTTAGAAAAAAGAGTAAAGCGCCAGGCCTCGTCTTCCCCTTGGTAAATGCGGCGGGTGTTAAAGGCGGGGTGGCTAAAGAGATAGAGGGGAATCTCAGTATTGGGCAGACGGGTTTCGTAAACGGAGAAGGACTGGAACATGGCGGAGCCTTGCCAGACCGGCGCTTTGGGAACCTCCACTTTGTCGGGGATAAAGCCGTAGCAGGGCATGATAATACGAACGTCGTACCCCAGTTGGTGGAGAACCTTCGGCAGAGATCCCACCACATCCCCCATCCCCCCGGCCTTCGCCAGGGGCGCCACTTCCGCCGACACAAATAAAATCCGCATAGCCCGTCCTTAACGCTTACTGAATGGCTCCGTCCCTACTAAGAGTAGCCTAGGGCGGTTCCCTCCGTTAGGGAAATTTTCAGTACAGACTAAGCCGGCTCAGACACTCAAGTGGCGAACTAGGGCCAACAAACCCAAACGGTAACCTTCGGCGCCGCTCTACTTCCAGACTGCGGGCCATCGAGTCTTTACTTTATACTGTATCTCAGTCAAGCTTCACTGAACGGCTCCGCGCCGCCGACCAAAGGGGACGAGTCCTCCTGGAAGAACTGACTGTTATCGCCGCCGTTAAACCGGACTCTATTCGCACAAACATACTTGGACTAGATAGACTTTATGAATTTAAACGATGGATTTTCGGATGTTGTTTTTATCTTTATTGAATTTGTCTATCTGTTTTTGATAGTGCTTTATTTGTTTACTAATCTTAAATTCTTACCCTGGATAGCCTATGGGGTGGCCGGCTTGAAATTTTCTATATCCGCAATTTATTCTTTTGATATGATTAATTATCAAAAAATTTACGCTGACGTAAAGGAAATTAGCCTAGAGCCATTCCAAAATATAGAGGGTGGATACGCTAGCTTAATTTATATTTTTAAAAGCCTTAACCTTCCCCTAGGGGTTCTTCATGGTTTAGAAATTGTAGGATTTTTATTAGCCTGTCGCTTTCTTTTTAAAGCATTTTTGCCAGAAGATAAAGCCACAGTGTTAGCCTTATGTCTAGGTTTTTTCTCTACTTCGGGAGAACTGGGCGCATACTTGCTCCGACAGCTTTTATCCACTTCCTTAGTCTTTGTGGGTCTGGGGTTTATCTTTCGAGGGCGTAATTTACCGGCTTTTTTATTTTATGGCCTTTCTTTTTTGTTTCACTCCAGCTCTTTCATTTTTATCCCCCTATTTATCGCTTGTTTATTTCCCAATAAATTAGTAAAAGCTCTGATTTTTGTGGGGGGATATTTGGTGCTATTTATTGTTGCTAGCAATGTTGAAATAAGCTCTTCCGCCCTTATCTTTTTCACCGGCAAAGAATCTCTCTATGTATCCAAACAAAAAGAATATATCCAGACGATAGGAAAAGAGGGGTGGCGAGAATTTAGAGCGGGACTATTCAGTATTTTACTTTTCTTATACTTTGTTTTTCTCAATATCCGTTTTCAAGGACTACTTTGGCGTAGTTCTAACTGGATTTACTATACCTTTTCCGTCGCCTTGACCGTTTTTTACTTGGCGCTGGAGCAACTCAAGCTCTTTTGGTTATCTTCCCGTTTCAATTTTATTTCTGATATTCTTATCTTGAGTTCCTGTATTTTAATGACCTTGGAAGTCATTAATCCTCGCGATCAGCGTCCATTTTTAATGGCTATTCTCATGGGATGCTTCTGCATTTCTTTGCTGAATATTTTAGTCGGCTACGACAACAACATCTTATTTCGACTTCCTTTGTCATAAAAAATTTGATTCTGTCAGGAAGGGATTAGGGCGAGGGTCAAGCCGAGCTAGAATGTCCCTCAATCGAGAGAATGCCGTTATATAGCATTTACGGATGAGTCGTGAACACAATCCCATCTTTATCCCCCCCCTCTTGCCAAGGGAGGGCGCTAATCGAGATCTATTCATAGTTTATTTAAACTTTCTATATGTATTTTGCTTTTTCTTTCATAAATACTTGTATGCTACTAGATACGCTGGCTTTTTACTCAAGATAACCCATCTAGATGGCGAACCAAGGCCAGCAGGCCTAAACGATAACTTTCGGCGCCGAAACCGCTAATCTGCCCCAGAACCACCGGGGCTAAATAGGAGTGGTGGCGGAACGGCTCTCGGCGGTAAAGATTGCTGAGGTGGACTTCCACCGCGGGCAGTTGGACGGCGGCTAAGGCGTCTCTGAGGGCGACGCTGGTGTGGGTGTAAGCGCCGGCGTTAATAATCAGGCCTTGATAACGGGTTCTGGCTTCCTGTATCCAAGTAACCAGTTCTCCCTCTAGATTTGACTGACGGCAGGTTAGATTAACCCCAAGGGTTTCGGAGTCCCCTTGCAGTTGCCGGTCAATCTCCTCTAGGGTCAAGCTTCCGTAAATTTCCGGTTCCCGGAGGCCGAGGAGATTGAGGTTAGGGCCGTGGAGGACTAAGAGCTGGAGAGGGGAGGAAATACGCACAGGAAGGATAGCCGGGCGCCGACGGAAGGAGCGACGGAGAAAAAAGACTTAGATTAACGGGACGGAAATTTGAGCTAACGGCGCCGACGCTCGTTGACCGGGATGGGGATCAGTTCCGGCTCCGGTTCGACTTGGGGGCCCAAAAGCCCTTCAATCAGCTTCTGGGCGAGTTCTCTGAGTTTGTCGAGTAATCTTTCTAAGTACTCCATCGTAGAGACGGCTCCTGTGACCGTGGCGTTGCTAAGACCCCTGGACGGGCGCTAAGTGTGAGGTTTTGACCCTAACTGTCTTTAGCCTAACACAGATTTTTCAGAGGGAGTTACCAGTTATTAAATATTAGTCAAGCTCTAGGGAATTGACCCTATAGCGGTTTGCCGATTGGTGAGAACGATGTTTATTCGCCCTCATCCCCCTGCCCCTGCTCCCAATTTTGGGAGCAGGGGAGCAAAAATCTTTCAACAAGAATACCGCTGTAAAGCAGTAAAAAGGGCGAACGATGGGATTCGAACCCACGAATGGAGGAACCACAATCCTCTGCCTTAACCCCTTGGCTACGCTCGCCGTGACTTCTACTATAACATCAAGCGCCGCCGGATTCAATCCCGTTTCCTCAGCCGTCCCTAGGTTAAGATCTCTGAAGCGCCCTTGCGCTCTTTATTCACCTTTACCTTAGCCCCCTTCTACAGATCCGCAATGGGAGAAAGCATCACCCTTCTGTCTAGACGAGAAATTGAGAAAATGCGGGAGGCGGGCCGTTTGGCCTGTCAACTGCTCGATTATCTGGAACCCCTCGTGAAACCCGGCGTCACCACCCAGGACCTCAACGACGAAGCCGAGCGCTGGACTCGGGCCCGCGGCGCCAAAAGCGCCCCCCTCGGTTACGAAATCCCCAACGGCAAATGCCCCTTCCCCGCTTCCATCTGCACCAGCGTTAACGAGGTGATCTGCCACGGTATTCCCAGTCCCAATCAGGTTCTTCAGGACGGAGATATTATTAATATCGACGTCACGCCTATTTTAAACGGCTATCACGGCGACACCTCCCGCACATTCTTGGTGGGAGAGCCTTCCCCCAAGGCGAGAAAATTAGTGCAAGTCACCGAGGAATGTCTCAAGTTAGCTATCGCCGAAGTTAGACCCGGCGCCCGTCTGGGGGACATCGGCGCGGCCATTCAACACCACGCCGAAAGTCATGGTTTTTCCGTGGTCCGGGATTTTGTCGGCCACGGCGTCAGTCATATCTTTCACACAGCGCCCCAGGTGCCCCACTTTGGCGTCCGGGGCAAGGGTAAAAAATTGCGGGCGGGGATGGTCTTTACCATTGAGCCGATGATCAACGAAGGCACCCACGAGCATATTCTCCTGGACGACGGCTGGACGGCCATCACCAAGGACCGCAAACTCTCGGCCCAGTTTGAGCACACCATCGCCGTCACCCAGTTTGGAGTGGAGATTTTAACCCGTCGGGAGGATTAACCGCCGCCCTGAATCATGGAACCCCTTTACTCTCCCCTGTTACCCTACCCTGTCCCGGCGCCGTTGCCCAAACGTCGAGAGCGCCGCGGCTATTGGCTAGGGGGCGTTATTATTTTCGTTCTCCTCCTTTGGGGCGGCGTCCGTTTGGGGGTGGAACTCCTTTGGTTTGGGGAGTTGGACTATTTATCGGTTTTCCTGACTCGCCTCGCTTGGCAAGTCGGCGTTGGCGCCGGAGTTTTCGCCGTTTCCTTGGTTTTGCTGAGTCATTGCCTCGGCCGGGCCGACGCTCTCAGTCGAGAAATCGGGGCGGTTCCCCAAACCCGCTCCCTGAAGTTGCCTTGGTTTTTGGCGCTGTTAGCCCTCTTTTATCTCCTCCTCGGCGCCCTGGCGTTCTATTACGGTCAGGTGGCGCTGGAGGCCTGGACGGTGGATTTTACCCTTCCGGCCCTGACTCCCCAGGTGCCGCAACCCTTCGGTTTGGGCTGGATACTCGGGGGGGTGACCCAGTGGCAAACCTCGGCGGCCAAGGGGTTAACGGTCATAGCCCTCACCCTAGGGTTAGTCTTGCTAAGGGGACGGCCGGCTCTGACGGCCTTAACCCTGGGATTGAGCGCCCTCTGGGCCTTGACCCTGGCGGGAAACTGGACGCGGGTGGCCCAGTTTTTTTACCGTCAGCCCTTCGGCGCCGTCGATCCCCAATTTGGCTTGGATTTGGGCTTTTACGTCTTCAATCTACCGGCCCTGCAATTGTTGACCGCCTGGCTCAAAGGCTTAACTCTACTGGCGCTGTTGGGGAGTCTGCTGAGTTATCTCCAAGCCGGGTCTAACCTCTCCGAGGGCAAATTTCCCGGTTTCACCTGTCCCCAGCGCCTCCATCTCTACCGGGTCGGCGCCGGCTTTACCGGGGTTCTGGCGCTGGGCCATGTCCTGCAACGGTATCAGTATCTCTACGCTCGCCATGACGTCCTCTTCGGCGCCAATTACGCCGACGTGCATCTGCGTCTGCCGGTGGAGACTTTTTTGGCGATTTTCTGCGGAGCTTTGGCGCTCTGGTTGCTGGTTCGGGGTTGCCGCGCCCCGGCGCCGATTCTCAAACGCCCGTCCCGGCCGAGGGGACTCATTTACCTTTGGCCCCTCTGGCTGTATTTATCTTTACTCTTAACCCAAAATATCGGCGGCTGGCTGATGGAATGGTTTATCGTCCAACCCAACCAACTCAGTCGGGAATACCCGTTTCTAGAGCGGAGCATCGCCGCCACTCGGGCCGCCTTTAATCTAGCGCCGATTCAATCCCTGACCCTCTCGGGCCGGGGACAGTTAGACCGGCAAATTTTAGAGGCCAATCGGCCCACGGTGGATAACATCCGCCTCTGGGATCCCATCCCCTTGTTGAAAACCAACCGGCAACTGCAACAGATCCGACTCTATTACCAATTTCCCAGCGCCTATCTCGACCGCTACCAACTGCAAGGGGAAAAGGGCAAGATTGAGGAAACAATCCAGCAACAGACCCTCATCGCGCCGAGGGAATTGGATTACCAAGCCATCCCCGCCCAGGCCCAGACTTGGGTCAATCAACATCTGGTTTATACCCACGGCTACGGCTTTACCCTTTCTCCCGTTAACCGGGTCGATCAGGGTGGACTGCCCTATTATTTCGTCAAAGATATTGGCACCGATACCGAAGAGTCGGCGCTGAGGACGTCCAGCGAGCAGATTCGGACCAGTATTCCCATTGGCAAACCCCGCATTTACTTTGGGGAATTGACGAATAACTACATCATGACCAACACGAAGATCAAAGAATTTGATTTTCCAAGAGGTCAAGATAACGCTTACACCACCTATGACGGAGCCGGAGGAATTGTTCTAAGTTCTTGGCTAAAACGGGGTTTATTTTCTCTCTATTTACGGGACTGGCAGATGCTTTTTACCCGCAACTTTAAGCCAGAGACAAAAATTTTAATTCGCCGTAATATTAACCAGCGCCTGCGGGAGTTAGCGCCGTTTTTACGCTTTGATCGGGAACCCTATTTAGTTGCCGCTAAACTGGGTAATTCCGACCACAGCGCCCTCTACTGGATTGCCGACGCCTACACCACCAGCGCCAATTATCCCTACTCCGACCCTGGCTTAGATGACAAAAACCAACTGCGGAATTTTAACTACATCCGCAATTCGGTGAAAATCGCAATTTCCGCCTACGACGGCGACGTCCATTTTTACGCCATGGATCCCCAAGATCCTCTGATTCGCAGTTGGCAAGCCATTTTTCCCGAACTGTTTCAACCCTTTAGCCGACTGCCCGACCCCCTCCAGCGCCATATCCGTTATCCCATCGATCTCTTTAGCGCCCAATCGGAGCGTCTGTTAACCTACCATATGACCGATCCGGGCGTCTTTTATAACCGGGAAGACCAGTGGCAAATCCCGCGGGAAATCTACGGCAACGAGCAAAAACCCATAGCGCCCTATTACCTGATTATGAAGCTGGCGGGGATTCAAAGTAAAAGGGAAGAATTTGTTCTTTCCCAGGTCTATACTCCCATTAGTCGCAGTAACTTAATCGCTCTCCTCTTCGCTCGGTGCGACGAAGAAAATTACGGCAAGTTATTACTGTATACCCTACCCAAGGAAAGACTGGTTTACGGCCCCGAGCAAATCGAGGCCCTGATTAACCAAGATCCGATTATTTCCGAGCGGATTAGTCTCTGGAATCGGGAAGGCTCCAAGGTCATTCAGGGGAATTTATTGGTGATTCCCATTGAAGAGGCTCTGCTTTATGTCGAACCCTTTTATCTTGAAGCTGAGAAAAATAGTTTACCCACCCTCGTCCGGGTTGTGGCGGTCTATGGCAACCAGATCGCCATGGCGGAGACCCTCCAGGGAGCCATCGACGCCATCTTTAGCCCCCCGCCGGCGCCGGAGATCATTGTTCAACCCCTGGAATCGGCGAGCGGCTCGCCTTGACGCAAACTTAATCCGTTCTCGCCCCCATGCCTTTTTTTAGGCTCTGAGCGGCAACTTTGGCGCCCGAACCCTTGTCAAGCGCCGTTCCCTAGGGCACCATAGACAGTGGTTTTCTCTACTTTCCCCATGGCCCAGACCTTTCAGTGTCGCGTCTATATTACTCTGCGTCCCTCTGTCCTTGATCCGGCGGGAGCGGCGCTACAGTCTGGTCTGCGTCAGTTAGGCTATCAATCTGTCCAGCAGACCCGTATCGGCAAATATATTGAGTTGACCCTAGACGCGGAAACGGAAGCGGTCGCTTGCCAGGATTTAACGGCCATGTGCGAAGGACTGCTGGCCAATACGGTGATTGAAAATTACCGCTTCGAGCTATCGACGCCCCAGGACTTAGGACAATGAAATTCGGCATTGTGGTTTTTCCGGGGTCAAACTGCGACCGAGACATTGCCCTCGTTACCCAGGGGTTATTGGGACAACCCACC
>JAYKIZ010000215.1:0-12604 GCA_035285965.1 Cyanobacteriota bacterium
GCGGCCTACGCCATCGAGGGCAAAAGTTCCAAGGATTACAAAGTCATTAAACAAATGGCCTTTTCCGAGCCGCAACTGCTCCACGCCTTTTTGGGGAAAATCGCCGAAGCCATCGCCGTTTATGTCCGTTACCAGATTGATTGCGGCGCTCAGGTGGTGCAACTCTTTGATTCCTGGGCCGGGCAACTCAGCCCCCAGGATTACGACGTCTTCGCGCTCCCCTACCAACAACAGGTAGTCAAACTTGTTAAGGAAACTCACCCCGACACCCCCTTAATCCTCTACATCAGCGGCAGCGCCGGGGTGTTAGAACGAATGGGTCAATCCGGCGTGGATATCGTCAGCGTCGATTGGACGGTGGATATGGCGGACGCCCGCCGGCGCCTAGGTTCTGAAATGAAGGTGCAGGGCAACATTGACCCCGGCGTCCTCTTCGGCTCCCAGGACTTTATCAAAGCCCGCATCCTCGACACCATTTGCAAGGCGGGCAAAGGCGGTCATATCTTAAATCTGGGCCACGGCGTTTTAGTCGGCACCCCGGAGGAGAATGTGCGCTTTTTCTTTGAAACCGCCAAACAGGCGGATCGCTGGCTCTAGGTTAGGAGAGTGTTATGTCGCTAATTGACGCGAAGGGCCGTCTTTTCGGCAAGGTGAGTCTGCTAGACCTCGGCGCCGGGCTGGTCATCCTCATGGCGGTGGTCGGAATTTTTGTCCTCCCCGGCGGTTCCGGCAAAAGTCTGGTGGCTCAAGTCCAAACCCAACCCCTAGAAATTACCGCCATTGTCCGGGGTCTCAACGCCCTGGATATTAACGTCATTGTTCAGGACTTAAAAAGCCAAAAGACCGACATTATTATCCGCAACCAACCCGCCGGTCAGGTGACAACCACTAATGTGCAAATCCTGCCCCGCAACCTAGCGGTGCCCCAGCCGGACGGCGGCGTCAAGGCGCTTCCCGATCCCCGGCCAGAGGCCATTTATAGCAACGATCTTCTCCTTACCCTTTCTAGCCAGGGGGATATGACGCCCACCGGCGTGGTGGTGGGGGGACAAAAACTCAAGGTCGGAACTGTCCTGGAGTTGGAGGGCAAGAGTTACAACTTTAACGCCAGCGTCATTAACCTCAAAACCCAAAGTTAGGATGGGAGCCAAACGACCGACAATTTATTGCGCCGTCACCGGCCACGGTTTTGGCCACGGGGTGCGCATGGCCTGCGTTGTGGCTCAAATTCAGTGCCTCCGCCCCGATTGTCTGGTCATTCTGGCCACCCGAGCGCCGCGGTGGTTGCTGGAGTCCTATATTCCGGGCGCTTTTATCCATCGTCCTATCGCTCTGGACGTCGGCGTGATCCAAAGCGATAGCCTGCAAATGGATTTGAAGGCCACCCGTCGGGAATTGACGGCGGTCTATCAAGCGAAAAACGCCCTCATCGCTCAGGAGGCCAATTATCTGCGTCAGAATCAGGCGGATTTAGTTTTGGCGGATATTCCGGCGCTGGCGGTGTCCTTGGCTCATCAAGCTGGCATTCCTGCCTGGTTAATGGGCAATTTTGGTTGGAATTTTATTTACCGGGACTGGGGCGCCGCTTTTATCGATCTAGCGGAGCAAATCGAAGCGGACTACCAAGCCTGCGACCAACTCTTTCGCCTGCCCCTGGCGGAGCCGATGGCCATTTTTCCCCAGCGCCGGGACGTGGGCTTAACCGGCGGCGCTCCCCGGTACAGCGAGGCGGAGTTACGACAGGACTTGGCGCTCACCACTCCGCCGGAACGGACAGTCTTGCTCACCTTTGGCGGTTTGGGGTTAGCGTCCATTCCCTACGGAACCTTAGAAAAATTTCCCGATTGGCGGTTTTTGACCTTCGACGCCCAGGCGCCGCAATTAGCCAATCTTATCTCTCTCCCCTCCAGCCGTTACCGCCCCGTGGACGTCATGCCCCTCTGCGGGCGAGTGATTTCTAAACCCGGTTACAGCACCTTCGCCGAAGCGCTCCGTTTAGAGGTTCCTTTAGTGTCCTTAACCCGAGAAGGCTTTGCCGAAGCGCCGATTTTATTGGCGGGGTTACAGGACTACGGCCGGCACCAAATTATCGACACGGCGGACTTTTTCCTCGGTCGCTGGCATTTCCTCGAAGAAGCGCCCTCCCCGCCCCGGTTAACCGAGAAACTCGACCCCAACGGCGCCGAGACTATCGCTCAGGCGGTGGCGGAGTTTTTGCCTTAATGGAGATGTCTAATGGATAACACCTCCATTCACGGGGGAAGCGTCCCAGCCCTATAGTAGGGAAACCGCTCTCACCTTAGCGCCCTGGTTGTCATGCTCGAATCCCTTGCTCTGATTGCGGTCTATGGCTTTGTCTTTGTCTTGGGAAGCGCCGTCGGCAGTTTCCTGAACGTCGTGGTCTATCGTCTGCCCGCGGGGCTTTCTTTACTTTACCCCCCCTCCCGCTGCCCCCACTGTCTCCACCCTTTGGGCAAAACGGAAAACGTGCCCATCCTGGGTTGGCTCTGGTTAAAGGGGCGCTGTCGCTGGTGTCGCAGTCCTATTTCTCCACGCTATCCCCTGGTGGAGGCGCTGACGGGGCTTTTATTCTGTCTAGTGGCGGCCCGCTACGGCCCGACCATCCAAGCCCTAGGCTATAGCGTGTTGGTCAGTTTCCTCGTGGCGCTGGCGTTGATTGATTGGGACACCCTGACCTTGCCTGGGATCTTAACTAAAACTGGGCTAGTGGTCGGGCTAAGTTTCCAAGCGCTCTGGGGCTGGCAGGGAGGGCAGGGCGCCGGGGGTTTGGTAGCCGCCGTCGGCGCCGCGGTTCTGGGCCTCTGGGGTTTTGATCTCCTGCGCTGGGGAGGAACGTTCTGGCTCCAACAGGAAGCCATGGGGGACGGCGATCCCAAATTGGCGGCTATGCTCGGCGCTTGGCTAGGTTGGCAGTTGTTGGCCTTAACGGCCTTTCTCGCCTGTCTGCTGGGATTGCTGGGGGTGGGCGTCGCCGCGGCGCTGGGGCGGTTTCAGTCCCGTCAGTTTCCCTTCGGCCCCTGTTTAGCGGCGGGAGGAATAATTAGTTTATTGGCTGGGGAGGCGGCGCTGAGCGCCTATAAAGCCTTCTTTTTTCCCCAGCTTTGAGGAAGTCCCTGGGCTATAAAGGCTACGGTCTAGGGATTTTGAGCTTTAAACAACATTGCGTTTTTAGATGATAGGTCCGCGGCGTTTTGGCTAGTTTCGCTACAATGGTTGGCTATCAATTTCCTATCATTGACACACTCTGTTGTTGCGTTGTAGAGGTAATTTAAATGACCTATACATTTGATATTTTGGGGGTCGCTCCCGTTTTTACTTTTTTTAACTACCAACAGGACGTGGAACAGCGCCCTGAGCGGAGCCTAGCCTATGTGGCGAGTTATGATTGCACCTTGGACAGTCTGATTAAGTCTACGGAACTTATTCTCCGGCGCCCGGATTGGGATTGGGACGCCGTAGCTCAGACTATGGTTAACTTCTGGCTCCGCAACCCAGAGCCGATCCAACGCTGGAAACAGGAACTGGATAGCCTGGGGAAAGATAATCTCTTAGTGGGACGAGTCGCCAACGTCGAGAGCCTGCGGCAGGCCTTTGAGTCCTTGCTCTGAGCCGCCTCCCCGTTGGCTCGGATGCCGCGGCGCTCCCCGCTCAGAGAAAGTCTGGGCGGGTCAAGTTTTTTCTCGGAATTTAACAACCGTTAGGTTGTCCAAGTAAAATGGGAGGCGTTCGGCCCTCAGCGCCGTTGGCCCGATAGGTTTATCTTAGCGATATCGCTTTGGCGCCCGCCGCGGCTCAATTGGCGTTTCTCCTTGTCCTCTCCCCCCATGCTTGCTTCCTCTACTAAAGACGAGATTCTGCGGGCCCTGCTGAGGCGCCCCCAGACGACGGCCCAAGATTTGGCGGCGCAACTGGATCTGAGTCCCCAGGCGATCCGGCGCCATCTGAAAGATCTGGAAGAAGACGGGTTGATTGAACATCAAGCCAGTCAAGGCGCTATGGGCCGACCCCAATTTCTCTACGCTTTAAGTAAACAGGGGCGGGAGCAGTTTCCCCAGGCCTACGGCGAATTTGCCCTTTCTTTTCTCGACAGCCTCGTGGAAACAGTGGGAGAACAACAGTTGGGGGCGGTGCTCGAAAAGCAGTGGCAACGCAAAGCGGAGGATTACCGGCAACGTCTCGGGTCAGGCTCTTTTCGGGAGCGGTTGCAGGCCCTGACGGAATTGCGCCGGGCCGAAGGTTATATGACGGAACTACACATTCTCGAATCGGCGCCGACTCCCCAGTATGTGTTAGCGGAACATCACTGCGCTATCTCCGAAGTGGCGGAATCCTATCCCAGCGTTTGCGGCCACGAACTCGAAATGTTTGCCGCCGTCTTACCGGACTGCACCATCAAGCGCACCCATTGGCTGAATAACGGGGAACCGGCCTGCGGCTACCTCATTCAACCCCAAGGACGGTTACGGGATGCTTAGTCAATATCAACAATCGCTGATTATCTCCACCCAGGGGAAATCTCTGCGGCCCTTTACCTCTCAGGTTCAGGAAATTGTCAAGGAATCCGGCATTCAAACCGGGTTATGTCTAGTCTTTATTCGCCATACCTCCGCATCCTTGTTAATCCAAGAAAACGCCGACCCCGATGTTTTAGCTGATTTATCGACCTTCTTCGCCCAACTGGTTCCAGAGGACGAGCGGCGCTATCGCCACAGTAGCGAAGGCCCGGACGATATGCCGTCCCATATCCGCTCCGCCTTAACCAACACCTCCGAACAAATTCCCATCGCCCAGGGGCGTCTCGTCTTGGGAACCTGGCAAGGGATCTACCTTTGGGAACACCGTCAGGGCGCCCATCGCCGGGAAGTTGTCGTTCACCTGACCGGCCAATAATTCGCAAACCCTATGACCTTTTCTCAGAGTTCCAGTTACCAAATTTCAGCCCTGACAGCGGAAGAAATGACGATTCCGCTGGACTGGGCCGCGCAGGAGGGGTGGAATCCCGGTCTTGGGGACGGGGAGTGCTTTTTCGCCGCCGATCCCCAGGGATTTCTCATCGGCAAAATTGACGGCCAACCCGTTGCGACGATCTCTGCGGTGAGGTACGGCGCCGATTTTGGGTTTATCGGTTTATACCTAGTTGACAAGCGTTTTCGGGGTCAGGGCTATGGTCTGGAAATTTGGCGGCGGGCGCTGGAGTATTTAGAGGGTAGAACAATTGGGTTAGACGGCGTGGTCGCTCAGCAGGGGAATTACCAAAAATCCGGCTTTCAACTCGCCTACCGCCATATTCGCTTTGGCGGCGCCGTCCAAACCGTCCGCCCGCCAGATCCCCATTTTTTCGACCTCTCGGGTTTCGAGCTAGCGCGTCTAGCGGATTACGACCGTCAATTCTTCCCCGCCCGTCGGGAGGCTTTTCTACGGGCTTGGATCAACCATCCCCATCATCGCGCCCTAGGAGTGGTCGAACAGGGACAACTGCGGGGTTATGGCGTTATGCGAGCCTGTCGGCGGGGCTATAAAATCGGCCCCCTCAACGCGGAGAGTAAAGATGTCGCCCTAGAACTGTTTCAGGCCTTACTCGCCCAAACTCCTTTGGGGTCTGAGATCTACTTAGACGTCCCGGAGCCAAACGCGCAAGCTGTTGAACTGGCCCAAAGCCAAGGCATGGAACCCTGTTTTGAAACCGCCAGAATGTACGCCGGCGCAGTCCCGGATTTACCTCTAAGGAAAATATTCGGCGTCTCTAGTTTGGAACTGGGCTAGTCGGTCGAGAGGATACCGCTACAATGCGTTCATCGAGGGAGCCTCTCAGTTTTGTCAGTTGCTTGGTTGGCCCTCATCCCCCAGCCCCTTCTCCCAGAGCGGGAGAAGGGGAGTCAAAGTCCCTCTCCCCGGTTCCTGAGCCTGCCGAAGGAGGGAGAGGGATTTAGGGCGAGGGTCAAGGTCTGAACCGTACTAGTTGCAAGGTTGAGAGGCTCCCTGTCCCAACTCAAAGGCCAGGGCTTTTTTTTGCATGAGTTTAAAAATATTAAAAAAACCGTTGGCTCGGGACGGGGTGAGACTGACCTGGAGTCCCGTGGCTTCGATGAACTCCGGCGTCAGCCGGGTAATCGCCTCCGGCGGCAGGCCGTTAAGCCCCTGAATTAACAGCGCCACCAGACCCTTCACCAGTTGAGCGTCGGCATCCCCCTGATACCAAATCTGCCCGTCTTTCAAATCCGCTGTGATGAAGACCTGGGAAACGCACCCCTGCACCTTATTCTCGGGCGTTTTCGCTTCCTCCGGCATCGGCTCTAGCTTCTTAGCGTACCAGAGCAGTTGCTCGTAGCGCTTTTTGGGATCGCTGTGGCGGGCGAAACGTTCCACAATCTTGGCTAAATTGGGCGGCAGGCCAGAAGAAGACATGCAAACAGAGGAATGATAAGCGCCGGACGCGGTCTGGGGTTGATTATAGCCCCGAATCTCTCCCCCGCGCGAGGAAACAGGTTAGGAGACGTCCCGCGGAGCGCCGAAGCGATTGGCCACGGTTTCCGGTTGAATAGCGGATAAGACCACATGATTGGAATCCATAATAATGACCGCTCTGGTGCGGCGCCCGTAGGTGGCGTCAATCAGGCGTCCGCCTTCCTTGGCTTCGCTGATCAGGCGCTTGATCGGCGCCGATTCGGGGCTGACGATGGCGATCACCCGTTGGGATGAAACGAAATTACCGAAACTGATGTTGATGAGGGGACTCTCCATCACCGTGAATTCTCCTGACATAGGTAAAGAATTGTAACAATTATCGCCCATTAGCTTTCATTGCTATATAGTTATCAAAAGTTGAACTCAGGTTGATGTTTCCAAAACGCCTATGACCGCTTCCCTTCTCGCCACCGCTGTTCCCGCCGATTCCCGCCAGCGGGCCAAGCAATTTGTGTTAACGCTACAGGACGAAATTTGTTCTACCCTTGAGGCGCTGGACGGCCAAGCCCAGTTCCAAGAAGACCTCTGGCAACGCCCCGGCGGCGGCGAGGGCCGCACCCGCGTGATTCGGGACGGTCGGGTCTTTGAGCAGGGCGGGGTTAATTTCTCCGAGGTTTGGGGAGAGACCTTACCCCCGTCGATCCTGACCCAGCGCCCGGAAGCGGCCGGCCATGGATTTTACGCCACGGGGACGTCCATGGTGCTCCATCCCCGCAGTCCCTACGTGCCCACCGTCCACCTCAACTATCGTTACTTTGAAGCGGGGCCCATCTGGTGGTTTGGCGGCGGGGTGGATTTAACCCCCTACTATCCCTTTGCGGAAGACGTCGTTCATTTCCACCGGACGATTCAGCAAGCCTGCGACGCCCATCATCCCCAGTATTACCCCGCCTTTAAGCGTTGGTGCGACGAGTATTTTTACCTCAAACACCGCCAGGAGGCCCGGGGCGTGGGGGGGATTTTCTTTGACTATCAAGATCAACGGGGCAATCTCTACGCCGGGCATAACCACGACGGCGAAGCGGCCCGCTATAGCCAAAACGTCGGCGCTGTGGAGCGGACTTGGGAGGATTTATTCGCCTTTGCGCACAGTTGCGGCCAGTCCTTTTTACCGGCCTATGTCCCCATCGTCGAAGCCCGTCAAGACTTGGCCTACGGGGAGCGGGAGCGAGAATTTCAACTGTACCGCCGGGGCCGCTACGTGGAATTTAACCTGGTCTACGACCGGGGCACCATTTTTGGTCTGCAAACCAACGGTCGGAGCGAGTCGATTTTAATGTCCCTACCGCCCCGAGTCCGCTGGGAGTACGGCTATCAACCGGAGCCGGGCAGTCCCGAAGCGGGTTTAACGGAAATTTTCCTCCAGCCCCAGGATTGGGTTAACTGGCGGGTTTAAAGTCCGAAGCCCTAGCTTTTTCGTTAGGGTAAAAGCATTCCTTACTTTTTTGGAGCAGTGTTTAAGATGGCGAGTCAATTAGCCGGTCGCCTGCGGCAGGGCACCATGGCGGCCCACACCCAGGCCGAAAATACCGCCTTTATGAAGTGCTTTCTCAAGGGCGTCGTAGAGACGGAGCCGTTTCGGCAGTTAATGGCCAATTTTTACGTTGTTTACGGCGCTCTGGAAGCCGAGATGGATCGTCTGCGGGAGCATCCCGCCATTCAACCCATTTACTTCCCGGAAATCCAGCGCCGTCAGAACTTGGCCAAGGATTTAGCCTTCTACTACGGCGCCGACTGGGAGAGCCAAGCGCAACCGACTCCGGGGGGTCTCGCCTACGCCCAACGGCTTAAGGAACTGGCCCAAACCCAGCCGGAATTGCTCATCGCCCACGCCTACACCCGCTATTTAGGGGATCTGTCCGGCGGTCAGGGATTACGGAACGTTGTCCGCAAAGCCCTCCAACTCCCGGAAGGCCAAGGCACCGCCTTCTACGAATTTGAGGCTATCCCCACCATCGAGGCTAAAAAAGCCTTTAAGGACAAATACCGTCAGGCGCTAGACACTATCGAAGTGCCGGAAGAGGTCGCGCTCCAGATTATCGAGGAAGCCAACGTCGCCTTTCGTCTCAATCGTCAACTCACCGACGAACTAGAAGGCGCGCTCCGGGCGGCGCTCAGCGCCGAGGACTTCGCCCGCTTCACCGCCAAAGAAACCCCCGGCAGCACCGAACCCGGCAACGAAAACGCCATGGACAACCTCGTCAAAGCCTAGAAATTAGGGATTGGGGGTTAGGGATTAGGGATTTAGCCGAAAGGCGCTCCTCCCATTCTCCCCATTCCCCCCACTTCTCCCCCTCCCCCCATTCCTCTCCACCCCATGCCCACCCTCGCCCTCGACTTCGACGCCGCGCTTCTGCAAACCTACAACCAACCCCTGCCCCGCTACACCAGCTATCCCCCGGCCACCCAGTTAACGGAAGCCTTTTCTCCCCAAGATTTTCAACAAGCCCTCGACGCCTCCAACCAACGGCAAACCCCCCTTTCCCTCTATTTCCATCTTCCCTTTTGCCACAGCGCCTGTTACTTTTGCGGCTGTAATGTCATTGTCTCCAACGGCGCCGCGGCGGCGGAGAATTATCTGCGACATCTCCTCCAAGAAATCGACCACAAAGCGGCGCTGATTGACCCCCGGCGCTCGGTGGTTCAGGTTCATTGGGGCGGCGGCACGCCGAATTATTTAAACCTAGAGCAGGTGGAAACTCTGTGGCAAGCTATTGATCAACGCTTTACCCTAGCGCCGCAGGCCGAGGTTTCCATTGAAATTAATCCCCGCTACGTCGATAAAAATTATATTTTTTCCCTCCGAGCGATGGGGTTTAATCGTCTCAGTTTTGGCATTCAAGACTTTGATCCCCAGGTTCAGAAAGCTGTGAATCGAGAACTGTCGGAGAAGCGCCTATTCGAGGTGATGGGCTGGATTAAGGACGCGGGCTTTGAGAGCGTCAATGTGGATTTAATCTACGGACTGCCCCACCAAACCCGAGCCAGCTTTGCGGAAACGGTCCAAAAAACCATCGCCCTCGACCCCAACCGCATCGCCGTCTTTAACTTCGCCTATGTGCCTTGGCTGAAACCGGTGCAGAAGAATATTCCCGAAGCGGCGCTACCTTCCCCGGAAGAAAAGTTAGCCATTTTGAAGCTCACTATTGAGGAATTAACCCAAAATGGCTACCAATTTATCGGTATGGATCACTTTGCCAAACCCGAGGACGAATTGGCCGTCGCCCAGCGCCGGAATGAATTGAAACGCAATTTTCAGGGCTACAGCACCCAACCCGACGCGGAACTGATTGGCTTTGGCTTAACGGCGATTAGTATGCTAGAGGACGTTTACGCCCAAAACCACCGGCGCCTCAAGGATTACTACGAAGCGGTGGAGAAGGGGCAATTTCCCTTGGAAAAAGGGATTGCTCTAACCCCGGAGGATAAACTGAGACGGGAAATTATTATGGAGTTGATGTGTCATTTTCATCTGGATTTCGGCGCCGTTTCCCAAAAATACGGGCTAGATTTCCTCGACGCTTTCGCCCCGGAACTGGCGGATCTGCGGCAGTTAGAACAAGACGGCCTAGTTCAAATCACGGAGCGGTCTTTAACCGCAACCCCTAAAGGGTGCTTGCTGATTCGCAACATCGCCGCTAAATTCGATAGCTATTGCCGCCAAAATCCTTCGGCGCTGGGATCTAAGGCGATTTAAAGGCGCTTTTCGTCAGAGGCTCATCAACGCTCCCGCTCGCTCTCTCAAGTGGGCCGGTTTGAAGTCGCCAGGTTTAAACTCTCTCTAGGCGCTGTTCAGGAGTCATTAAGATGCTCTTTTTAAAACTGGTTATGGCGTTTGCGCCGTGGTTAGCGTTCCTTGTCATTGCCCATGACAGTCTTTTTCGAGTCAAACTGGGATTAATTGTCGCCCTGATTTTAAGCGTTGGTATGGGAGTGGCTCGGTTGCATCGGGGCGTTATTTTATGGGCGGGTTTATTCTTTTTTAGCGCCGCGACTGTCGCGGTAGTGGGCTTTAATAACCCTTTTGTTTTAAAGTATTTAGGGGTTTTGGCTTCCGGGACGCTGGCCGCCAGCGCCTGGCTGACTATTCTCTTAAAAAAACCGTTTACTCTGGACTATGCCAAAGCGCATACCGATCCTTCCCACTGGACTAGCCCCTCCTTTATCAAAGCGAATTTGCTGATCAGTTCAGTCTGGGCCGCAAGTTTTACCCTCAATGCGTTTTTGGCCTTGGGCAAAGCCAAACAGTTCATCTTCTCGGCGGTAATCTACGAAATGCTCAGCTATGGGGTATTGCTCGGAACGGCGGCTTTTACGAGTTGGCGCGCTAGTCTGATCCGCTCCGAGGTTAAATCTAACGGTTTATAAGCGCCGAGAGATTGAGGAATTAACCCAGAATGGCTACCAATTTATCGACGCGGAACTGATTGGCTTTGGCTTAACGGCGATTAGTATGCTGGAGGAAGTTTACGCCCAAAACCACCGGCGCCTCAAGGATTACTACGAAGCGGTGGAGAAGAGTCAATCTCCCTTGGAAAAAGGGATTGCTCTAACCCTGGAGGATAAAATCCGCCGGGAAATTATCATGGAACTCATGTGTCATTTCCATGCAAAATTCGATAGTTATTGCCGCCAAAATCCTTCGGCGCTGGGATCTAAGGCCATTTGAGAGGGGCGCTTTTCATTCTTTTTGACATCCAGTCAATTAGGCTAGGGGCGGATTTGTTTGGACGCTTCTCCCCTAGCCCCGCCCAGAATAAGCCCGTTAAATGACCGTATTACTGGGAATTGGGTTTAACAGTCCCCTAAAGGGCTGAGCATTGATCCTCCTTGCTCCCCTCCACTTGGTTATTACCCCCCGTCGGCGCCGGAGCGTTTTCTTTGCATTGGAGGTTACCCTTGAGGCGATTACCGCTAATCATCACCCCCCCTTGATTTTGGAAGGCTTGAAGATTACCGCCAATTTGGTTGCGATTCGCGGAGAGAGGGCTTTGATTAGACTCTAATTGGAGATCGCCGTTGATCCGAGAGCCGGCGATAGTCGCCTTTTTACCCTGCTTAATTTGGACACTGCCGCCAATGGTGGAATTGCCGTTAATATTAACAGCGTTAGCGCCTTCCGCCTGAACGTTGCCAATGACGTTAATTCCTTTAGCCGTGAGGCTAGCGCCAGTTTCTACTTTAAGGGTTCCTTGGATCTTTGTGCCAGTTAAAACGCATTTTTTACCGCTAGGAACTCGCAGATTGTCAACCGTAACAGCGCCGAGAGAACTCTGACAAACCGTTTCTTCCGCATGAGCTGGAGCGAGGTGAGTCATCAGAGGGGCGCAGGAAAGCAGGATTAAGGAAAGAGAGCGTTTGAAGTTAGGCATGATTGGGTTGAATGAAGAACTAAACCCAAAATAAACACTAAGTTTAGGGATGTCAGTCCCCTAAAAAATAAAAAAACTAAGCATGTAAAGGGAATCGGCTGACTCCGATAGGTAATCATAGAGAAAAAAAGGGAACCTGCTCTCCCTAACCTAACCGCGGAGTGAGTCATAACGCGTTGTCAAAACGGTTATCTTCCCTCGGCATTGGAGACAGGCCACCCCAGTCGGGTCGGCTGCCGGTAAATCAAAATTAAGGTGTTGACATCCCGTCGGGAAATGGGGGGGGCATTCGCGGTTTGGGCGTAATATAAAACGTCCGCGGGGTCGGGACTGTGGCCCCACAAGCCCAGGGCGTGGCCCAACTCGTGGCGAGCCGTGGCGAGAGTCGAATCAGCGCCGAGGCCGGGGCGAAGGTTAATAATCATGCGGTGTTTGAGCCGTTGCGGCGTCGCTTCCGCAAGGTAAAACTCATAGCGGGTTTGGGCGTTGCGGGCCCGTCCGAGACGAATTTGCCCCGTGGCCGGGTCTCGTTCGGCCCCGAGGGGCGGCTCCTGGGCGAGGAGGAGAATGTCGGCGGTATCCGCCGTCGCGACGGAAACTAGGGGAAAATAAGCGGCCCAATCCTCCAGCGCCGTTTTAACGGCCCGAGTCCAAGCCGCTTGGCGTTGATAAATCGCGCCGTTAGTCGGGGAGTTTGTTGGGGTTTGAATATAGACCCGGACGGGAAAATCCGACCAAATTAAATA
>JAYKIZ010000216.1:0-4656 GCA_035285965.1 Cyanobacteriota bacterium
CTGGTAAGTTAAGGGACGTTTCATTCCCCATGATTAAATCTTCGGCGCCTTGGGAACTAGACTCCGCAAGAAACTCTTTTAAGGAGGAAGGGATGGATTCAGCTTTGACCGGCAGGGCGCTGGCAAGAGTCAGTAAAAAAGCCGAGCAGGATAAGCGAAATAACAGTTTGAGCGTCATAAAAATCGGAGCCTCACACCAAAGGGAAAATTCACGGAAGAGCCTCCAGTCGGTTTAACCCAACTGAAGGCCCAATTGCGACGGAAAGTTAAGCTAACGCTCTACTGGTCTTGAGAGTTAGAGCGCTTGCGCTTAAACTGAGCGCCGAAACCTAGGGCCACGGCGGCGCCGAGGAGGGTCATGGGTTCGGGAATTACTTGGGGCGTTTGGGTGAAGCTGACCGTTCCAGGGCCGTTAAAGGTGAAGCCCACCGGGAAGGGAACCGAGTTTGTGTTCCCCGGCGCGTACCGGTCAGGACCAAGGCCGAGACCTTCGTCAATACCAGTAAGAAGGAAACAACGAACCGGACTGGCAAAGGTGAAAGCCTCTCCACCCAGAGCGGTGCCACCATCAACGGAGAAGTTGTCGCAATCGTCGGGGCCGCCGTCATCCAGAAGAATGTAATATTCATTACTCCCAGGGCCGGAGCCAAGACGAGGCAATAACTCGATGGTAGAAAAGAGAGGTCCGCTAGTAACGATAAATTCAAAGCCAACAACGGCGGGGGGGTCAAACCAGATAGCCTCAATGGTTCCGGGCCCCGTATCGGGAATCGTAATATTCTCGAAGGTGACAGCGCCGCTGGGGGGGATGGGGATGTTCGGATCGGGGAGGAACGGATTCTGGGGCGTTGCGCCGGTTACGTCCACCACTTGGAAGTCGGCGCTGTAGGAGCACTGAGCCAAGGGATCAAAAACACCTGTGGCCCCACCGCCGGGACAGCCGGGGATAAAGGGGGTCTCAACGGCACTTTGACCGGAGGTGGGAACTTGGAAGAGAGGGCTAGCGCCGCCTAGGGCGAAGAAGATGCCGGGAGTGTTGTATTCGACATACACCGCTTCGCTCACCTGAACAATGTCGGGAATCAGCGCCGGATCTACCACGCCAGCAAAGAGCTGTTTAAGGAGGTTAGAGGCGTTGAGGGTACCCGCCAAACCAAGGGTCAAGTCCCCGGTTTGATCATCCGCTAAAACGTAGGTGATGTTGGGGTCGGAAAAGCGTTGAGGGCCGCCTCGCTCAATGAAGGTATTGACGAGAGTGTCAAAGTTGGCGGGCTGGAAGAAAACTGGATTGAAGCCGTTTACTTGCAGGGCATCGTTTAAGAACTTCCTGGTGAAGGCATTGTTATTGTCAAACCAGTCCTTGGCCGTGAGACTCCGAGCGTAGAAACTTTTATTGTTGAGAGTGCCTTCTAGAGTAGTAAATTCATTGAAGTCGAAGTTGGGAGAAATAACAGAGTGAAGTTCCACATTCCCCCCCGGAGCGCCGGGGCCGCCCTGGAGCACGTTATCTAGGGTAACTCCTCCGGGGCAAGGAACAACGTTGCCGACGGGGATAACGCCTACGTTACTACTTGTGCAACGAAGGATGAAATCGGTGGGGCTGGTGCCTCCAATAAAGGGGTTTTCCAAAGAGACGAGGGCGGCAGAGCCAGGCATGATTCCCAGGGAAAGACTTCCGAGGGGAATGCCGACTCCTAGGGCAATTTTGACAAGTAGCTTGGATAGCATAGTTTAAATGAATTGTTGGGACGTTAGGAGAGAAGGCATAATTGGGGTTTACCCTTAATCCCCTTCCTCTGCATTGGCGCCCAGTATAGTCGAGAACTTTGGCTTTGAAAAGTTATTTTTAGTCATCAGCCCAAGAACTGAGAGCTCATGAACTTTTCGTCTTAGGCTAGTCTAGAGTATCCGGATCGACGCCTAGCTCCCGCAGTTTGGCCGCTAAAAGTTCCGCCCGTTCAGTAGCTTGAGGGGCCCGGCGGCGCTCTTCTTGGGCCTGTTCGGCAGGGGTTGGCAACCAAGACTGCCTAGCGTCATACCACCATTGATTGACGCTAAATCATCGGCAGAAATGCGGGGACAAGTCGAGTTTTTGAGTAATTGGACTTCTTGAGGCGGGGTTTAAGACACCGACTCATGGCGCGACTAAGGACAGACCGAGAGCTCCATCATGCCCCAAATTCCCCGACTCGGCGCGGCGCCATTACAGCGCCGAAACTAGGCGCTATGGTTAGGATAACCCGCAGTTTTTTCCCCGCCATGACCGGCCCTTCCCTCTGGCTCTACGACACCACCCTCCGAGACGGCGCCCAACGGGAGGGTATTTCCCTGTCTGTGGAAGACAAACTCAAGATTGTCCAGCAACTCGACCGGCTGGGGATTCCGTTCATCGAAGGCGGCTGGCCCGGCGCTAATCCTAAGGACGACAGTTTTTTTCAACGGGTTCGGAGCCTTTCCCTCCAGACCGCTCAAATTACGGCTTTTTGCTCCACCCGGCGCCCCCAGGGCAAGGCCGAGACCGATCCCCTGCTGGCCCGTTTGCTGGGGGCGGAAACCCTCTGGGTGACGATTTTTGGCAAGTCCTGGGATCTCCAGGTGAAGGAAGGGCTGAAGACGACCCTGGCGGAAAATCTGGCCATGATCGCCGACACCGTGACCTACCTCCGCAGTCAAGGGCGCCGGGTCATTTACGACGCCGAGCACTGGTTCGACGGTTTTGGGGCCAACCCAGACTATGCGCTAGCGACGTTAAAAACGGCGTTAGAATCCGGCGCGGAATGGCTGACCCTCTGCGACACCAACGGCGGCGCTTTACCCCAGGACATCAAAGCGATTACGGAAATAGTTCGAGAAACCTTTCCCCAAGCGGCGCTGGGTATCCACGCCCACAACGACGGCGGCGTGGCCGTAGCTAATTCTCTAGCCGCTGTTCAGGCCGGCGCCGCTATGGTTCAGGGCACGATTAACGGCTACGGCGAGCGCTGTGGCAACGCCGATTTATGCGCCCTCATTCCCAATTTGCAACTGAAGTTGGGCCACGCCTGTTTAAAACCCGAGAACCTGCCCCAACTCACCTATACCAGTCGTCTGATTAGCGAAATCGTTAACCTAGCGCCGGACGACCACGCGCCTTTTGTGGGCCGCTCCGCCTTCGCCCATAAGGGCGGTATCCATGTCTCCGCCGTCCAAAAGAATCCCCTGACTTATGAGCACATCGCCCCGGAGGCAGTGGGGAACGAGCGCCGGATTGTGGTCTCGGAGCAGGCGGGCCTGAGCAATGTTTTATCCAAGGCGAAACTCTACGGCATTGAACTTAGTAAAGAGGACCCGGCCTGTTCAGAAATTTTGCGGAAACTGAAGCGACTGGAGCAGGAAGGCTACCAATTTGAAGCCGCGGAGGCCAGTTTTGAACTGCTGATGCGGGAGGCGCTGGGGGACCGTCCCCTGTTATTTACCGTCAAGGGCTTTCAAGTCCACTGCGACCTCTTGCAAACCCAGGGAACCGCCGGGAGCGGCGCCCTAGCTACGATTAAAGTGACGGTGAATGGTCAGGATATTTTGGAAGTGGCGGAGGGGAACGGCCCCGTGGCGGCGTTAGATCAAGCGCTCAGAAAGGCGCTGGTGACGGTCTATCCCCAAATCGCCGGTTTTCACCTGACAGACTATAAAGTGCGCATCCTTGACAGCGGCGCCGGCACCGGCGCTAAGACTCGGGTTTTGGTGGAATCCAGTAACGGCGAGACCCGCTGGACAACGGTGGGGGTATCGGGCAATATTCTGGAGGCGTCCTACCAAGCAGTAGTGGAGGGGATCGAGTTTGGTCTGCGGCTTTTGACTTGTCCTTTGGTGGGTTAGGTTTGGTTTTGAGGAGGAGGGGGAGTGGGAAGAGGGGGAGGAGTGGGAGGCGGCGCTTGGGGGGACGATGCTAACCAGATTTTGGCTAGTTGGATTCGGCTAACGCTTCTGCGGCTTAGAATAGGGTTTAACTAAAAACGTAGCCTTTCACCAGAGCGGCGGGAATATTGGGACTTTCGGGGTTAACCGTAACCGTTTGCAAACGGGGATTAATGACCAAATCCATATCCTCTAGGGGAACCGCGCCCAATAAAACAGAGTCTCCCAAGACTAAAGCGCCAGTAAAACAATTACGATTGCCAAAGCGAATTTGAACGGGGCCGACATAGGGAACTAAGCGTTTTTTCCCGTCCGCAGTGGTCACTTCCCGTTGTTCCAGGGTTTCTAGGTTAAGTTGCAGAACAACATGCTCAGGAATGCAAAGGGTGATTGCGCCAGTATCCACTAGGGCGTTAACTGGCATTGGGCTGAACCCTGACTGCTTGGGGTTGATTAACTCGATAGCGGCGTAAACAAGTCCCATGGCGATGGACTCCGAAAAATTAATTCTGTACGGCTCAGTCTAACGTGATCCTATCGAATCTTTAAGGCCGGCGCCGAGTTTGCCCATATCGGCGGATTAAGCTCCGTCGCTGTCGTTAAGGTTTATTTGTAGAGTGATTCGGCGGCGCTGTAATTTCCTTGTCTTCGGTATAATTCCGCTAAAATATTGAGGGAGGTGGCGGTGGAGGGATGATTTTCCCCCAGAGCTTCTTTCCGAATCGCCAGCGCTTGTTGGAGGAGGGGTTCCGCCGCACTGTA
>JAYKIZ010000217.1:0-2780 GCA_035285965.1 Cyanobacteriota bacterium
AGTCTTTCCCTCGGCGCCGTCAGCGGGGAGCCGGGTTACGGCCTCGGTTATACTCGCCGTCCCTTGGGGGAATCTCGGATCGAGCGGGAATTTAACTGGCTCATTCAGGTGGGTCTTCTACGGCGGGAAGTGGACGGTCAAGGCATTACGGACCGGTTTCGGCTGACGCCCCTCGGACGAGAAATTCTCCAAACTTGGCAACCTCTCGGCGCTTTCCCGCCAGCCTCCTGCCCAGAGCGCCTGCAAAATCAACTGCGGCGTCTCGGCGCTTGGCGTCTCTAGAGCAGGGCTCTATGTCTCCATCCCAAGCGGCGATATTCCTCCAATCCCTCGGCGCCTTTCCCGAGGATTTGTCCTTTTCCCTCGGCGCTTCGATTCTCTGGGTGGCGCTCTATCTGGGGATTTTATTGGGTCTGGCGGAACTGCTCAACCGACTGACGAACCATCCCGGCGAGTTGACTCGTAAATTGGTTCACATCGGTAGCGGTCAAGTCATCTTGCTGGCTTGGTGGTTGCAGATTCCGGGCTGGGTCGGATTTTACGCCGGTCTGCTGGCGGCGCTGGTCGCCCTAACTTCCTACTTTCTCCCCATTTTACCCAGCCTCGAAAGCGTGGGGCGCCGGAGCGGGGGCACCTTCTTCTACGCCCTCAGTCTGGGGGGGTTAATGGGCTATTTTTTTAGCCGAGATCTGCCCCAATTCGCCGCCCTGGGGATTATGGTCATGGCCTGGGGGGACGGGCTGGCGGGAGTGGTGGGACAACGGTGGGGCCGTCATCCCTATTTGATTTGGGGACAGAAGAAAAGTTGGGAAGGCTCCGTCGCCATGGGCGGGGTTAGTTTTCTCGTCGCCTGGCTGATCCTCGGCGCCGGCGCCGGTTTTAGCCCCGCTGTGGGTTTAACCGCCCTGGCGGTGGCGCTGGCGGCGCCGCTCTTAGAAACCCTATCCTGGTACGGCGTGGATAACTTAACGGTTCCCCTCGGCGCCGCGGGGTTGAGCTATGGACTGTGGATCTATTTCGCCGGCTTAAATTTTTGAAAGGCTTGTCAACCTCCCTGAACTGTGTTATAGTCGGTAACCGTGCGCTTAAAAAAACGGGTCGCTAGCTCAGCGGTAGAGCACTCGGCTTTTAACCGATTGGTCTTGGGTTCGAATCCCAGGCGACCCATAGGCGAAACCCTCCATCGCCATGAACCTTTTACCCCCTCCTCAGACCGTTCTCGAAACTCTGGAACAGGGTCGTCAACAGGTGCTGTTGGCTTTAATGCGGCGAGCCAAAGACTGCTTGTCTCTCGATGGCTTATTCGAGACTACGGTCCTCGATGTGCGCGAGTTGTTGGCCGCAGACCGGGTGGCTATCTATCGATTTTTACCGGGGCAGAATTGGCAAGAAGGAGAGTTCATCGCTGAGTCGGTGCGGCCCCCTTTCGGCTCCCTCCTGGGTTATCGACTCCGGGACCACTGTTTTTCTAGTCAGTATTACGAAGCCTATCGTCAAGGTCGCGTCTGGGCGCTGGCGGATCTGGCCCAGTTACAGAAAGAGAGTTGTCATCTGCAATTACTGGACAGTCTTGGCCTCCGGGCTAACGTGGTGGCGCCCCTGATCGCCAACGGCGACCTCTGGGGACTGTTCACCGTCCATCAGTGCCAAGCGCCGAGGGAGTGGAAAGGAGAAGAATTGGCCTTCGTCGAACATCTAACCCTTCATCTGGGTTTAGCCATTCAGCAAGCCCAACTGCTCACGGAGCAGAGAAAACAATCCCGGCGCTTGGCGGAGCTTCTAGAGCGCCGCCGGGTGAGCGAAAGAATTCTGGATCAGACCGGGCGTTGCGTCAACCTCAACCAACTCTTCGTCAGCGTGGCGGAGGATGTCGGCCGGGCGCTGGGCGTCGATCGAGCGGCGATTCTCCGTTGGGGCGCCCAGGGGTCGATTCAGGGCGGTAAAATTTTGGCGGAAGCCTGTTTAAACCCCCTCGCAGTTTCCCTACACGAACAAACTCGCAATGCCGGGGATTGGGAAGCGTTGTTTTCCTTGAAGTCTCCCCTCGACGCTGTGGCGGACTGTGGGCGGGAAATAATCGACTCGGCCCGGGCCCGACAGTTGCAAGATTTGGGCGTCGGAGCCTTTCTTAATGTTCCGCTTTTAGAGGGGCAAACCCCTTGGGGCGTGCTTAGCCTCCAGAGCCGGACTCCTCGGATTTGGGCGCCGGAGGATCAGGAATTTTGTCAAAAAATCGCTCTCCATTTGGGCATCGCCCTCCACCAGCGCCATCTTCTGATTCAGGCTAAAAATAAGGCCGCTTCCCTGGAGACCCTGCTGGCGGAGGTTCAGACCCAGAAGGAAGAGCACCTTAAAGCCCTGCAACGGGAAAAGGCCCTAGGGGAAGTGCTCGACCGCATCCGCCAGACCTTAGATTTAGAAAGTTTATTCCAAATTACCGCCACGGAAATTCAGCGCCTTTTACAGGTGGACCGGGTGGCGATTCTCAAATTTAACCCAGACTCCAGCGCCGGACAAGGGCAGTTTATCTCCGAGGCGCTGGCGAGGCCCCAGATTGCCTCCCTACTAGGACAACGCCTAGATCCGCCCCTCTCCCCGAGCCTGAGCGCCCATTTCCAACGGGGGCTGCTCTTGGCCCTAGACGATACCGAGGAACGCCAACTCTCGGAACATTCCCTCCATTTCTGCGCCCAGTTCCACGGCCGGGCCTACCTAGTGGTGCCTTTGCTGAAAAATAAGCAGATTTGGGGGCTATTGTGCATTCACCAAGCCGACCTGCC
>JAYKIZ010000218.1:0-2914 GCA_035285965.1 Cyanobacteriota bacterium
TTAATCGACCCCAATTGATTGGCCGCCTCCCCACAGCGCCGCGGCGCCGGAAAAATCTTGCCGGGATTGGCCAAATTTTTGGGGTTAAAGACCTGTCTGACCCATTGCATCGTTTCTAGATCCACGGAGTTAAACATCCCCGGCATAAATTCGTTTTTATCAATGCCGATGCCGTGTTCCCCGGATAAACTCCCCCCCAATTCCACGCAACGCTGGAGAATTTCCCCGCCCAGGGCTTCCACCTGTTCCCAGGCGCCGGGAATTTTTTGGTCGTATAAAATCAGGGGATGAAGGTTGCCGTCGCCAGCGTGGAAAACATTGGCCACGGAGAAACCGTATTTTTGACTGAGGGCTTCGATATCCTGAAGAATTTGCGCCAGTTGGGCCCGGGGCACCACGCCGTCCTGAACAAAATAGTTGGGGCTGAGTTTACCCGCCGCGGCGAAGGCCGCTTTCCGCCCTTTCCAGAGTTTGAGGCGGGTTTCGGCGTCAAAAGCCGCGGTAATGGCCCGAGCGCCGTTGCGACGACAAATTTCCGCCACCTGGGTTTGATTAACTTCCACCTCCACCCCGAGGCCGTCCAGCTCCACCAGTAAAATCGCCGCCGCGTCCCTGGGGTAGCAGTTAGTCGCCACCACGTCCTCCACGGCGTTAATACTGAAATTGTCCATAATTTCCATCCCCGCCGGAATAATCCCCGCAGAGATAATATCCGCCACCGATTGGGCCGCGGCTTCCATCTGGGTAAAATCCGCCAACAGGACGCAGATGGATTCGGGCGTTTTGAGAATTTTCAGCGTAATCTCCGTGGCGATGCCCAAGGTGCCCTCGGACCCCACAAATAAACCGGTTAAATCGTAGCCCGGCGTTTCCTGCACGGCGCCGCCGACGTTAACCACGGAGCCGTCCGGTAAAACTAGGGTTAACCCCAGCACATGATTGGTGGTGGCCCCATATTTCAAGCAATGAACCCCGCCGGAATTTTCGGCGATATTGCCGCCGATGGAGCAGACAATCTGGCTGGAGGGATCCGGCGCGTAATAAAAACCGGCGCCGCTGACGGCTTGGGTGACCCAGTTATTAATCACGCCGGGTTGGACGACAATGCGCTGATTTTCGAGATCAATGCTGATAATCTCCTTCATCCGGGTGAGGACGATTAAAACCCCTTTTTCCAAGGGCAAGGCCCCTCCCGATAAGCCCGTGCCGGCGCCCCGGGCCACCCAGGGAATTTCCCGCTCATGGCAAAGTTTGACCACCGCCGCCACTTCTGCGGTGGTTCGAGGAAAAACCACCAGTTCCGGGCGCTGGCGGTAGCCGGTTAAGCCGTCGCACTCGTAGGTTAAAAGTTCGTCTTTTCGGGTCACAACCCCTTTGGCGCCGACAATTTGGGCGAAATCTTGGGCGAGGGGGCTGAGGGGATTGGCGCGGGAGGTCAGGAACATGGGGGAAACCGATTTCAGATGGGGGACGGGCTTCACTAGACCTTCGGGTACGGCACGCTCAGTGTGAAACGGCTACGCTCAGCCCTCGCTTGGGACGCTAGCGCCGCCGGTAAACGCGGGTGTAAATAGCGTAGGCGCCGAGTGTCCAGAAACCCAGAACTAGCGGCGCTTTAACCCAAATCAAAGTTTCTAAATCGGCGCTCAGACCCGTTAAACTCAGGGCGTACAATCCCGTAACGGCGCCGAAAAGCCAGGGTTTGGGAAACCGGAGCCGGGCCGGAGTCATTTATTGTCCCTGGGTGTAGGTCGGGAAGAGATCCCGGGGAAAGTCTTCCGCCGCTAGGCAGGTGTCCATGGCTTTTTGGGGATTGAAATCTTTGACGTCCCGACTGAGGGCGATGACGCACTGGGAGTGGCGCCCTGGGAGTAGGCTCTGACGACAGGTGTTCAGCGCCGAGAGACTCAAATCCGGCGCTTCGCCTTCGCTTTTCGGCGCGACGTAGCCGCTGACCACGCCCCGTTGCAGATCGGCGACGCAGTTGCCCAAGTCCACCGGGCGCCGCACTTGAAAGCAGGATTGCAGGGCCGTGTTCCCGGGAATTTGGGTGTTGTCGGTAATGATGGCCACGCATTGGGACATTTCCTTGGGAATCAGCGCCTGGGAACATCCCGCCGCGGCCGCCTGGTCATCGACGCCCCGGCGGGTCATTTCCGTCACGCAGACGTCGAACTGGTTCCAATCGCCGCCGGCTTGGGCCAGGGGCGCGAAGCCGGCCCCGTTAAGCGCCGCCAGTCCTAGGGCCAGGGACAGGGCGGGAAGAGGTCGCAGGGCGGAAGACAGGGACATGGGGTTAGGGCGGGGAATAGGGGTTAAGGGTCGCTGAATTGAGGCAATAATCTCGCTTGCCTGCATTTTAGACAGGGACGGGGGGAAGATCAAGCGGGGTTAGGGTCGGGATCGCAACGGATTTCCAGTAAAAAGCCGTCGGGGTCGTAGAAATAAATCCCCCGCCCGGTGGGGCGGACAGCGGGGCCGTGGTCAATTTCGACTTGGTGACTGGCTAAAACGGATAGGACTTTTTCAAAATCCGCTGGCGCCGCGTCAAAGGCTAGATGGTGCGCTCGGGTGAAGGCTTGGCGAGGGTCGGGGTGGGGCGGCGCTAGCTCCGGCTCAAAAAACAGATCAAGGATAGTTCCGTCCGGGAGGCGAAAATTGGCGATTTTTCCCTCCGCCACCAAATTTTTCAGAGTCGCGGGCACCGCCTCGCCCCGCAGTTCTTCCAGTCCTAAAATTTGCCCGTAGAAATAACGGGAGCGCTCTAAATCCGCCACGTTAAGCGCAATGTGATGAACCTGACGGAGCAAACCCGGCGCTAGTCCGGGGGAGGAATGGGAGTTCATGGCGGTTTAACCCTCGACCGTTGGGGCTAGAATAACACAAATATCAAGTCGCTAAACAGGGATGGGCG
>JAYKIZ010000219.1:0-2628 GCA_035285965.1 Cyanobacteriota bacterium
GCACGGGAATAGACACGCTCAGGCTGGTTTTCGGAAACTTAAGACGCTCGGCGGCGTCGGCGGAAATATCCAGGTGACGAAGGGCGTTTTCTAGGCGCTGGCTGGCGTCGTTAAAAAGAGTTCCGGCAATCATTTTAGGCGGCGGTGGGGAGAGGAGGCTATTTCTAGCATAAACGGCCGAGAGGAACTGCGGCGAGGAGATTAAATTTCCCACAGGCGCCGGCGCCGGGGGCCTTGGAAACGTTGATGGGCGTCCCGCAGAAGATCGGGGATCGGCAACTGACAGGGGCATCGGGGTAAACACTCGCCGCAGTCGGTACAACAGTTGCCCCGTCGTCCGGGAAACCAATGGCTGGCTTGTTCTAGCATCTGGTAACGGTATTGTCCAAAGGCGGTTAAATCAAAGGCGACGGCGCCGTTGCGAAGGCGGAGAATGGCGGGAATATTAATGTCCTCGGGACAGGGCAGACAGGCTTGGCATTGACGACACTGTTCCGCCCCCAGTCGGCGCTCCATTTCCGTCTCTAGGCGCCGGAAAATCTCTTTTTCCTTGTCGTTTAACGGTTGGGTTTGGTCTCCCCAGATCCCGACCGGGGTTAATTCTTCTGGATTAGCAGCGCCGTAACTGAGGGTGGTAATCCGGGGGTCGCTGAGAAGAAACCGATAGCCCATTCCGAGGGGGTCAAGGGGTTCGCAAAGGCGCCGTAATTTTTCTGGGGGTGTGTGGAGTTGGCCGCCCTTATCGGCGGGGGAGATGATGAAAACGCCTAGATCTCGTCGGTTAGCAAGCTCGATAATCGGCGCTAGGGATTGGTCTAGGTAGTAATAGTGAAGATTGATAAAACTAAAAAAGCCGGTTTTAATTGCGGTTTCGATTAAGCCTAAAGAACCATGGGAGCTAAACCCTAGATGGCGAAAGCGCCCCTGGGCCCGCAAGCGCCGCAGTTGGGGATAGGCGTGCCTAACCCAGTTTAAGTGCTCGGGTAAATTAAGGCCATGAATGGCGAGACAATCCAGATACTCCACACCCAAACGGTTGAGAGATTGACTGAGGGTGAGAGCTAAATCTTGCCCCGGCAGAATTTTACTCGTGAGATAAAAACTCTCTCTGGGTAAAGTGGGTAATATTCGCCCTAAATAGGTCTCGCTTTTGCCGTAACTCGGCGCTGTTTCCAAGTGGTTAATGCCCAGTGCCAGCGCCGTTTTGACCGTTTGAGCTAAGGTTTCCGGCGAATCGAGGCACCGCATGGTTCCCAGGGAGAAAACCGAGAGGGGCAACTCCGTTTGACCAAAGCGCCGATAGTGCATGGGTTGGGATTTGAGAGAATATTTAAATTTATCCGCCCCCTAAATCCCCCAACCTTGGGGGACTTTGAATCCGGTTCCCCCCAGAATTGGGGGGCTAGGGGGGCTTTCTAAGAATTTTCGTCCAGATTACGATTTAGCCCCGCCTGTTTGATCAACTCTTCCGGGCTGAGTTTAGAGAGAAAGTCCCGGAAGGCCTGCCGCTCCTCTTCGTCCGCGTCCCGGTCTACCGGAATCGAAGCGTCGGCGATGACCTCTTCCATGACCCAAATGGGGGCGTCTAAGCGCAGAGCCAGGGCGATGGCGTCGCTGGGACGGCAATCCACCTCTTTTTTCAGTTCCCCCTGACCGAGACAGAGAACGGCGTAAAAGGTATTGTCCTGAAGAGAGTGAATAACGATCCGCTCCAGTTGGACTTCCCAGATTTGGAAAAGGGTCGCCATCAGGTCGTGGGTCAGGGGACGGGCCGCTTTTTGTTGCTCCAGGGCGCCGATAATGGAGCGGGCCTGTTCTTGGCTGATATAAATCGGAAGCGCCCGACGGTCGGAGCCGTCCTTGAGCAGGACAATGGGGCTACGGGTCACCGCGTCTAGGGCAATGCCGGCAACTCTCATCTCAATCATGGAACCCCCTCCGAAAATTGGCGCTGGGGATAGATCAAACCCGAGATCTATCTATATCGTATTTTAGGGTTTCGCCGCCCGGTTTCTAATAAAGTCCAGCAGAATTTTTTGGTGAATATCTCCTAGGGGACGAGCGTCCCCGGCCTTGGCGGAATAAATACGTCCGCTTTCAATCTCCGCCGGGGTCATTAAGCCCCAGTCCCAGCCTTCCTGTAGGGACAGCTCCGTTAGAGAAACCGTCAGGGGCGCGGCGAAAACGTGGCGGAGGGCTAAATCATCGCCATAACAGTCGAAAAAAACGGGGTTTTCCAAATAAAAGGCGATTTCTTCCCAAATTTCCCGCTTGACGGCGTCGGCGGGGGACTCTCCGGGGTCAAGATGACCGCCAAACAGCGACCAGTGGCCGGGGTACAGAATAGTGGGCAGATCGTCCCGTAATTGCAACAGATAGCGCCCCTCTTGGTAGAGAATCGCCAGCGCCACTTCTCGCCTAGGGTTTGTCGAGTTGTTTGTGAGGGAGAAATTCGCCATCGAGGTTAAGCGCAGGTTTCGGTTTACTGGGGAGCGGCTCCGCTGGGGGTTGGTTAGGGGGCGCAGAGGGGGGGGGATCGACGGCGATGGGGGTTGGGGGTTGGGGATTAGGGGTTGGGGAAGGTTTAGGCGCAACGACGTTGGGGTTAACGAGGGGAGCTTGGGGTTT
>JAYKIZ010000220.1:0-6693 GCA_035285965.1 Cyanobacteriota bacterium
CCCACACCAATATCTGCGGCGGTCGCGCCTACTGCTCCACCTGTCGCATCATGGTTCTGGAAGGAGCCGACCAGTGCAGTCCCCCCACGGAGGCGGAAAAGGCGCTGGCAAAACGTCTAGATTTACCCTTCCACGTGCGGCTCGCCTGTCAAACCAAACTTTCGGGTTACGCCACCTTCCGGCGTCTCGTTCTGGACTCCGGGGATCTGGATATTGTCGACCAGCAGTTAAGCGCCGACGCCATTAATCAAGAGCGCCCCGTGGCCCTGTTGGCGGCTAATATTCGCGGCGCCGTGGATTTTGACGAGGTGAATTTCGCCTACGATATTGTTTACTTGATGGGGCGCTACTTTAGCCGGATGCAGAAATGCGCCGACCGCTTTGGAGGCGTGATTCCCAACGTCATGGGCAAAAAACTGCTGGCGGTCTTCGGCGTTAAAAACGCGGGGTTGAGTCCGGCGGAGCAGGCGGTCTGGGCCGCTTTGGCCATGTTGGAGTCTGTGGGGGAGTTGAACGATTTTTTAGCCCAAATGCGCTATCAACCCCTGACCGTTAGCATCGGCGTCCACTACGGCTCCACGGTGCTAGTGCCCCTACTGGCGGGACAATCCACTCTGCTGACGCCCCTGGGAGAAACAGCGGTGGGGGTAAACCGCTTGGAATTTAAAAACCAGGAATTGGGGAGTCAATTGCTGGTTTCCGAGGCGGTCTATCAACAGTTGAAGGGTCGGGCCCGGGTCGGGCGCCGAGTCAGCCTTCAGGAAAGTTTGCCTCTGTTAGACGCCTATGAAATTTTGGGCATGGACGGAGAAGCGCCCCAGATTGTGATCCCGGAAACGGAGGGAAAAGGACAACGGGCGTTAGCTTTTTTGAAAAAGTTTGGTTTTTCTTGGGGCAAGCGCCGGTAGTTAAAGTAGTTGCATCGACTTTTTCCCTTTCACTCTTCTTAGAACTATGGATCTCTACGACCGTTTATCCCTACTCCATCCCGCCCTGGCCATCATTGTGGTTTATCCTCTCATTGGCATTGTGGTCAATCGGGCCCTGCTCACCCGGCGCCGACGTTTAGAAGTGCGGGGCGGCGCTAAAAGCAAAATCGCTCCCTCCGTCGGGCCGGATCATGTGGCTATCGGCACCTGGCTCAGTATCGGCGTGGTGGTTTCGGCGCTGTTGGGTATGGGCTTCCCCATTTTCTCTAAATTTCTCAAAAACAACACCTTAACGGCGGAACCCCTGAGAGTCGGGCTGGTGTTATGCTTTTTCCTCCTAGCGGCGGGCAGCTTTTTCCTCCTGCTCCGCTCCCGCGCTAAGTTAGGTCGGGGTATTTTCGCCAGTCTGACGGGGATGAGTTTAATTTTAATCGGCTTCCAACCAGAGGTCTTTCGCCGGGACGACGAGTGGATGTTCTCCCACTATTACTACGGCGTGGCGGCGGCGCTGTTGATGATTTTTTCCGTCGCGATTGTGCAGGATATTTACCAGGACCGCCAGAACCGTTGGCGCCTGGCTCACATCGCCCTCAATTGCTTCGCCCTCTTACTTTTTATGGGTCAGGGGATGACCGGCGCTCGGGATTTGTTGGAAATTCCCTTGGATTGGCAAAAGCCCTATATTTACCAGTGCAATTTTGGGGAGCGCACTTGTCCCCAGGCGCCGGCGGAAGGGCAGTAACCCTTAGCTCCGGTTCCCCATCAACGCACTTCCTTGGGGGGCTGAATTTGATTGTTTAACCCCAGGGGACAGAGCAGTTCGTTTAAATAACGCAGTTGGTCGGCGGCGCCGAGACAAATCAAAGAATCTTGATCCAGCAGTCGGGTCTCCCCCGTGGGGCCCACCAGTAGGGTTCGATCCGCCCGCCGGATGGCTAATACTAGGGCGCCGGACTGTCCCCGCAGATGGGCTTCTTTCAAGGTCTGGCCGATGAGGGGGCAGGTGTTCTGGCCAATCTGAAATTCTTCCAGGTAAACCGGCCGCTCTCCCCCGGAAAGGATACCGTCGAGGAAATCGAGCACCTGGGGCCGGAGCGCCGCGGCGGCCAGGCGCTTACCGCCGGTGATGTAGGGAGAAACCACCTCGTCGGCGCCGGCCCGTTGTAATTTTTGCACCGCTTCTTCGGTGCTGGCCCGGGAAATGGCTCGAATTTGGGGATTGAGAGTTTTGGCGGAAAGAACCGTGTACAAATTTTCGGCGTCGGAGGAGAGGGCGGTGACAATACACAGCGCCTCGCCAATCTTGGCGGCGAGGAGGGTTTCGTCCAGGGTCGCGTCCCCCAAAAGAACGGGATAACCTCTGCTCTTGGCTAGTTCGGCCTGCTCCCCGTCCGCTTCGAGGATAACGAAGGGAATCCCTTCCGCCTGAAATTCCTGGGCGATCTGACGCCCGGTGCGGCCGTAACCGCAGACAATATAGTGTCGGGTTAGTCGCTCAATCATCCGGCGCTCCTGCCTCCGCCTCATTCCCTCTTGAAAATAGCCCTGCACGAAGGCTTCTGTAAAGCGATTGACCATGTAGCCCGCGGTGATAAACCCCATCAAAATCAGTAACATGGTGAAAATGCGGGATTTGGTCTGGAGGGGATAGGTTTCCCCAAAGCCGACGGTGGAGAGGGTAATAGCGGTCATGTAGGCCGAATCCACCCAGGTCCAGCCCTCTACTAGCCGATACCAAATCATGCCCAGGAAAAAAAAGCCGATTAAGACTAGAGTTCCAGAAATCAGTTCCTGCCGTAGGCGCCGGCTCTGGGGGTTGATGTAGATAGCCACGTTTTTTGAGGTTTGGGGATAATGCGAATCTCAGATGATAGATAATTTGTAAAATCCTAGATGCCGGAAACCTTATGAGTAAAGCCATTTGGCAGAGAAAAATTTACAACCAAGATATGACTGCTATAGATCGGATTTTTACTCATATTAATGGACTAGTCGCCACTCACAATGCCCATTGACGCCAAGCTCAAGCAAGCCATTCGGGGACGCGCTAATTCTGTTGACGCTAACGGATGTAGGCGGTCGCTTTAGGCTGTTTTCTCACCTTTCAAGGCTTCTCCGTTTTCTTTAACCAACGGAAGAATGTGAATCCAGCGAGCCGACTCGCTACCAGAGTGTTCCCTTCTGGTCGATGATCCGTTGGCTTCTGGACGGCGCCGGTAAGGGAGGCGGAGGGGGTGGCGTCGTTAGACGGGATTGGGTTTTTGTCAGGCGCTGGAAGGCCTTTTTCAAGACCCCTAAACAGTTAGACCAGGTGATAACTTGATTGGGGTACTCTAACAAATTGTAATCCTGTAACAGTTCCTGTACTCCATACAAGGTTTGTTTCGCTTCTTCGTACTGCATTTCTAAATCAGAGACAATGGGGGTGGAACTCCGCAGAGGATCTCGCTCCACCGCCGCGATGGCCCGGCGCACCACGGATAAAATTTGCTCTCGGTATTGTCTTTCCCCCAGACGGCGTTGTTGCTCCTGCCCCATTTTGCTGGAAGCGTAGAGGGGGGGCAAACGGTTGAGGGCGTAGGTGGCCACTTCTACGGTGTTGAGGTAGCTCCGCAGATTTTTGGGATAAAACTTGAGTTGTCGTTCGATTTCCGCATAAACCAAAGACTCCATGACGTTAATATGGGTTCTGGCCATCGGATGTTCTGGATTGAACGCAGACTGGGACATAAATGGCTCGCTGGCGGCGTTGACGGAGGAAATAAGAATTGAAAAACTAGCCTGGGGAAGCGTTATGACTATGGCCAGCGCGTCCAACAAGCGCTCTCTACCTTCCTGAGCTACTGATAGACTGCTTGCCCTAGACAAGCCTAGGATACCCTATATTATCGCCGATTATTCTAACCAATTTTCTCAGTAATATCCACAGGGTATCAGAAGCGCCGGAGAAGAGCGTAAAGTGGAAAGAGATTTCGGAATGATCGGGTTATGCTGTCCCCTTCCCCAGAGCGCCGGGCCCCTTTTTGGTATTTGTTGCCTATCCACCCCTATGGCCAGCGCCGGACTCTGCGCCAGACGTTAGTCGAGGGCTGGGTTTGGAGTTTTGAGCAGATTCAGGGCATTTTTTATGTGGTGGCGCCCACCCGGATGATAGCTGTTCGCCTGGAAACCGGCGGCCTGTTGCTCTACGGCGCCGTCGCGCCGACAGGGGAATGTTTACAGTTGCTCCAAGACCTGGCGGAGCGGTATGGCCCGGTTAAATACATGATCCAACCGACCCTCTCCGGGTTAGAGCACAAGGTTTTTGCGGCGCCCCTCGCCCGAGCCTGTCCCCAGGCGCAAATTTATGCGGCACCGGGGCAGTGGAGTTTTCCTGTCAATTTACCCTTGAGTTGGTTGGGCTTTCCCCCGGGGCGCACCCAGATTTTGCCCTCTCGGCCGGAAGAAGCGCCATTTTTCCCCGAGTTTGAGTACCAAATCTATGGGCCCTTAGATCTGAGATTAGGGCAATTTGGGGAAGTAGCCCTTTACCATCGCAGGACTCGTTCCTTACTACTGACGGATTTGCTCCTTGCTCTGCCGGAAACCCCGCCCCCAGTCGCGGAGCTAGACCCCTACCCCCTCCTCTTCCACGCTCGAGACGGCGCTTTAGAGGAGATTCAAGACTCTCCCGAACAACGGCGCAAAGGCTGGCAGAGAATTTGTCTTTTCGCCCTCTATTTCCAAGCCAGCGTTCTCAAGGTTCCCGACTGGGGTTCAGTTTTGCGAGACGCGAGTCAGGTTCCCCGGCGCCGTCCCCAAAATTACTTCGGTCTCTACCCCTTCCAATGGCAAACGGACTGGCGCCGGAGTTTTGAGCGCCTGCGGGGCGGGGGGCGTCCCTTGGTAGCACCGATTTTGCGGGAATTGATCCTCAATCGCGATCCTCAGGGGGTTTTAGCCTGGAGGTCGCGGGTTAGTTCCTGGGATTTTCAACAAATTATTCCCGCCCATTTCCAAGCGCCGATCCCGGCGGGGCCGGAGGATTTTTACCGGGCCTTCGCTTTCCTAGAGCGGGGTTTATCTTTAGAAAAAGAGCGGTTAGTCCCCGACCCCCATCCTTTACCGGAAGCGGATCTGCAAAGTTTGCGAACTATTAACCGCTGGCTAACTCGCTCTCGCTTGGTGCCCGGCGCCGTAACCGCGAGATCCAGATCTTGACTCCCCCGGATTGCGTTAAAATGCCTGAGTCCTTGGGGTCAGAGTCCTTCCTTCACTTCCTAATTATTTATGTTGCGTCTTGAGCATATCCGTAAAATCTACCCCACGGGCGAAGTCCTGAAGGACGTCACTTGGGAAGTGAAACCGGAAGAACGGGTGGGGCTGGTCGGGGTCAACGGCGCCGGCAAATCGACCCAACTGCGGATCATTATGGGAGAGGTGGAGCCGACCGCGGGGGAAATTATCCGCCCGGCGGCGCTGAAAATGGCCTATTTAACCCAGGAATTTGACGTCGATCCCGCCCGGACAGTGCGGGAGGAGTTGTGGACGGTGTTTGGGGAGGCCAATCAGGTGCAACAAGAGACCCATGAGATCCACCATCAAATGGAAAGCGCCGACCCGGAGACCCTAGACCGACTGATTCACCAACTCGATCGTTTACATCGTCAATTTGAGGCGCTGGACGGCTATCGTTTGGAGTCCCAGATTGAAAAAATTCTGCCGGAGGTGGGCTTTGAGCAGGAGGACGGCGAGCGTCTGGTGAGTTCCTTTAGCGGCGGTTGGCAAATGCGTTTGAGTTTAGCCAAAATTCTCCTACAGGAGCCGGATTTATTACTGCTAGACGAGCCGACCAACCATCTAGATCTAGAAACCATTGAGTGGCTAGAAACTTACCTGAAAGGCTTGAAAACCCCCATGGTGATTATTTCCCACGACCGGGAATTTCTCGACCGCCTCTGCACCAAAATTGTGGAAACGGAGCGGGGCGTTTCTACCACTTACCTTGGCAATTATTCCCATTACTTGACTCAAAAAGCGGAAAACCGCGTCGCTCAGGAAAGCGCCTACGAGCGTCAACAAAAAGACTTGGCTCAACAACAGGCCTTTGTGGATAAATTCCGGGCCAGCGCCACCCGGAGCACCCAGGCGAAAAGTCGGGAAAAGCAACTGGAAAAAATCGAGCGCATTGAAGCGCCGGTAGGCGACGTCCGCACCCTCAAATTTCACTTTCCTCCGGCGCCCCGGAGCGGCGAAGAGGTGGCGATGATTGAGGATTTAACTCATGGGTATGGGGATAAAATTCTCTTCCTCGGCGCTAATTTAGAGATTACCCGCGGCGACCGCATCGCGTTTCTGGGCCCCAACGGCGCCGGAAAATCCACAATCTTACGTTTGTTAATGGGATTAGAGCAACCTCAGGAAGGAGTCGCTCGACTAGGAAAACACAATATTATTCCCGGTTATTTTGAGCAAAACCAAGCGGAGGCCCTAGATCTAGAAAAAACGGTGATGGAGACGATTCACCAGGAAGTGCCGGACTGGAAAAACGAAGAAGTCCGCACCCTATTGGGACGCTTTTTATTCACCGGCGAGACTGTCTTTAAAGCCGTGGCGGCGCTCAGCGGCGGCGAAAAGGCCCGCTTGGCGCTGGCGAAGATGCTCCTCACCCCCGCTAATTTTTTAATCCTAGACGAGCCGACCAATCACTTGGATATTCCCGCCAAGGAAATGTTGGAGGAAGCGCTGAAAACCTACGAAGGCACGGTGGTTTTAATCTCCCACG
>JAYKIZ010000221.1:0-5534 GCA_035285965.1 Cyanobacteriota bacterium
GGCATGGTGGTTTACGCCCAGTCTTCCCTCAAGTAGGGCTGGCTGACGGTCTGGGACTGTCCCAACCGAAGCGCATGATAACCTTGCTTCTACGCCCTGCCTTCCGGTAGGGTTTTTTGTTGACGAGGTTTTGTAGCGCCGGACTAAACGGGTAGTAAATCCAATCACGCTCAGCCCTCGAATCAAGGGGTCAAGCTATCAGACTGTCTCTGAATACCGCTATAAGGAAATGGCTCTCTGGGGATTGGACGAGAAACTGTAGCTTATTATACAATTATGATTTGGACGGTAACGCAGAAAAGTTTACCCAGCAAGAGGTCTGACCAATTCCCTCCCTGACCACCCGCCTCATTCCCGGAGAGCCTGAAAAATTTGATTTCCTCAAGCTTGGTTGGTATGGTAATTTTCAGCCCAAATCTGAGTAAAATTCATCCTACTACTCGCATTTAATGCCCCACCAGCCTCACAACTGACTTGATACTGCTATAGATCTTAGTTTTAAGGAAGAAGAAGCCCCCACCCTGACTAGAGGGAGGGGCGTCAAAATGCCGGTTAGGGCGATACTGAATCGTCCTGTTCCAGACGCTCGATAATTAAGGACGCCACGGTTTTTCCTAGCTCCAGTCCAAAGGTATGGTCGCTCCGGTAGTGAATCCCGGCCCACAGACGAGCCATGCCTTCGTTGTCCGCTAGGTCTTCAAAATCGGAGATAAAGTCCGGGAAAAAGTGGGACAAAATGCCAAATCCGGCGCCGGCCACTGTGCTATGACCCGCGGGGAAGGCGGGGTGGCGGGGCGTGCCAGGAGTCTCTAGGGGTTTTTCCACAATTTCCCCCTTCTCATTCAGCGCCGTAAAGGTATTGCGAGCTAGCGGCCCATCCCCGGAAACAGTGGCGTTGGCTTTCACGTTATAAAGAACGCTCACCTTTTTACTCACTTGCCAAGGACGGGGACGGCATTGGGTGCGGGCGTCGCGCCATTTGTAGTACCAAGCGGCGAGAAGAGCGCCGTAAATGGCGCAATCGAGGGCGCACCAGACCCGGGCCTGCCGGGGAGGACTCCAGCCGAATTGGGGGAGGAGATAATTGAGGGCTTGGCGCTCCGCTAAACCGGGGGTTTCCGACTCAAACCAGCGGGCCAATTCCCGACCCGTGCGAATGACGGGTTCCGTCTCCGGGGTTAACCGGTTATACACCGCGCCGTAGGGCTGGGGTCGCAGTTGTAGAAAACGGCTAATGGCCCGGCGCTTGCCGGGAGCGTACAGCGCCGAGGGGTCATCCCGCAGTTGGGACAGGTCGATTAACTCTTCAATTTCCGCCCGGCCTTCAGGGCTATCCTTCGCTGGGTAGGTTAGATCCACGCCCCGGGCGTCGACGGCGCAGATAATTTCTTCTAGAGAAGGGACTCGGGGTAAAAATTGACTCTCGCCCCAACAGGCGGCATTAGGTTGAACCCAACGAGACTCGGGATCTAACGCGCACTCAGTGGGCGCTTTACATTGATCGTCGTCTTTCATCACAACATAATCCTCAAAGTTAACGGTGTTTTGAATCTGAGCAAGGGCGGCGCCGATCTTGCCAAGTTCTGACCGCAAGCATATTGTTTTTTGAGAAGGCTCTAGGGTTTCTTAAGCTTTTTTCAAGATCAAGTATTTTTACTTATACGACTGTTCCGAAGATCTGTTCCCGCTTCATCTCCACTTCGGCAGACGGGCGCAAATTTAACGGTTGCTGAGAACCTCGCTTAACCAATGTGGAGGGGATCGACGTCGGCGGAGAGATAAACCCCTTCGGGACAGAGCGCCCGCAGTGAGGCTAAATCCAAATTAAAGGTTACGTCGGCGGGGTATTTTAACAGCAAATGCCAACGGAACCAATCCGCTACTCGAAGAATACTGGCCGGCGCCGGCCCCAACAGTTCCACTCCTGGGGGCAGACTTGCGGTTAAGGTCTCGGCGATCTTGACGGCGGCCGCTTCCACTTGCTCCCCCCGGCGCCCCGTTAACCGCAGAACCAACAGCCGTCCGTAGGGGGGGTAGCCCAAACCCCGGCGCTCCGGCAGTTCCCGCTGAATAAAAGCGCCGTAATCGTGGGTTTTAACCGCTTCAATGACGGGATGGTGGGGCGTATAGGTTTGCAGAATCACCCGCCCCGGCTCCGACCCCCGCCCGGCCCGCCCCGCCACCTGGGTCAGGGTTTGAAAGGCCCGTTCCCCGGCGCTGTAATCGGCGAAGTTCAATAAACTATCCGCGGCCACAATCCCCACCAGGGTCACCTGGGCGACATCTAAACCCTTGGCGATCATCTGGGTGCCCACTAAAATATCTGCTTCTCCCCGTTTAAAGGCGTCCAACAAGCGCCGGTGCTCTCCCTTTTTTTGGGTGGTGTCGCTATCAAACCGGAGCCAGCGCAGATGGGGAAATTGCTCCGTCAGCGCCTCCGTCACTTTTTGGGTGCCGGCGCCGAAAAATTTCAGGTAGGGGGACTGACACTCGGGGCAACGTTGGGGCTGGGCTTGGCTAAAGTTGCAGTAATGGCAACGGAGAAGTTGATAAGCGCCGCTTTGGCTGTAGTGGTAGGAGAGGGAGACGTCGCAGTGGGGACACTCCAGGACGGCGCCGCAACTGCGACAAGAAACAAAGGTGCTATGACCCCGGCGGTTAACAAAGAGAATGGCCTGCTCTTGGCCTGGAACCAGGTTTACCAACGCATCCTGTAGGGCGCGGCTAAAGATCGAGCGGTTGCCCGCCCGCAACTCCTGCCGCAGATCTACTACTTCAATGGGGGGCAGGGGGCGATTTTCCACCCGTTGGGGCAGGCTTAGATAATGGCTCCGGTCGTCGCTTTGGATCTGAATCCAAGCCTCTAGGGAAGGGGTGGCGGAGCCGAGGATCAGGGGGCAATTTTCCAGTTGGGCCCGGCGCCGGGCCACGGTTCGGGCATGGTAGGTCGGCGCCGATTGGCTTTGTTTAAAACTGCCGTCGTGTTCTTCGTCGAGGATGATTAACCCTAAATTGGGTAGGGGGGCGAAAACGGCGGAGCGGGTGCCGACCACCACCTGGGCTTGGTTTAGCAACATAGCCCGCCAGGTGTCGTAGCGCTCCCCAGCGTTTAAGGCGCTGTGATAGACGGAAACCCTATTTCCAAAACGGGCCCGGAACCGATCCATCAGTTGGGGGGTGAGGCCGATTTCCGGCACCAGCACGAGGACGGATTGCCCTTGCTTGAGTAAGGGGGCGATGACCTGAAGGTAAACTTCGGTTTTGCCCGAGCCGGTGACGCCGTGGAGTAGAGACATTTGGTAACCCCGTTGGCTTAAGAGGTTGTCCAGCGCCGTTTGTTGGTGGGGGGTTAAGGTTCGGGGAACATCCGGTTGAATCTCGGGTTGGGAGAGGAAACGCAAGCGCTCGGCGCTGGTAATGCTCACATAGCCCCGTTTGGCTAAGGTTTCTACGACTGCTGTAGAGCAATCCACTTGCTCGCAGAGATCTTTTAACCGTAATTCTCCCTGATTTTTTTTCAGGAAAGTGATAATTTCTCGCTGTTGAGGAAGCAATGCCTCAATAAACTGAGTCGCAAGAAGTTTAGCGGTTTTAAGAGGCAGTTCTCCCGGTTCTTCTAGACTCAGATAACCCTTTTTTTCTAAGGTTTTTAAAATCGAGTCGGTAATCTGAAGTCGGCGCTTAATCTCCTGGGTGCTGAGTTCCCCTTGATGTTGTTGGAGTAGCATCAGGACATCTTCTTGTTTGGCAGATAATTTTTCTGGCAGGGTTTCCGCTAAGAGAGCGACGACTTTTTCGATTTTCGGCTGCGGCGCCGAGGGAAAGTCCAGATAACTCTCGACCCAACCCCGTTTCAGTAAATCCTGGGCGCCTTTAGGGAGATTTTTGACTTTTTGACGCAGATGGCGGTAACTCAAATCTCCTGTTTTTGAGGCGAGAAGTAACTCTAAAATTTCCCGAGCCGGTCGTTGGGCGGGTTGACTGAGAAACAAGCGCCAATCCTGGGGAATTTGTTTCCGGTTGACTAACTTTAAGCGCCGTTGGGATTTAGCCAATAAACCCGGCGGAAAGGCCAGCCGGGCCACCGTCGCCAGATCGCTGTAATAGTATTCCGCCACCCAATGGAGCAGGCGCCAAAAGCGGGAGGGGAAAAAGCCCCGAAAAACCACGTCTAAAATGGGGCGAATTTGGGACGGCTCTAATCCCGCGGGCAAAGTCTGCCGGCGCCCGATGACAATGCCCCCCAGAACCTGGGGGCCGAAGGGAACGGAGACAATATCCCCCTCTATCGGGGCTAATTCCGGCGGGGCGCTGTAGGTAAAGATCTTCTCCTCTAAGGGAACGTCCACCAACACCTCCGCCCAGGGCGCCCCGGCGGTTGAATCGTAGGTAAACCCCAATTCCGCTATCTCAGTCGGCGCTGTCACTCTGGTTGCCCCTGCAAAGTCCATCCTCAATCCTAACGGAAGCGGTTAGCCAAGACACTGCGCGGTTCCGGCGCTGGCTAGGAGAAACTACACTGGTTTAGAAACCCTCCCCCTACTCCATGGCAGATCCAGACCTCCGCTGGCGCCTGCGCTTCGCCAACTTTGAGCGGGCTTTTCTACTCCTAGAAACGGCGCTGGCCATCCCGGCGCCGTCCGTGGTGGAACAAGCAGGATTGATTCAGTTTTTCGAGATGACCTTTGAGCTGGCGTGGAAACTGCTTAAAGACTACGAGGAAGCCGAAGGTTTTCAGGTCAAAACACCCAGGGAAGTTCTGAAACAAGCCTTTCAGTCGGGCTTCATTGACCAGGGGCAAAACTGGCTACAGGCCCTACAGGATCGCAACCTCCTCTCCCATACCTACAGCGAACACACGGCGGTAACCGTGGAAGCTAAAATTCGGGAAACCTATTTCCCCCTCCTTGCGGCGCTTTACCAAACTTTCCTCGCCAAACTTTCTCCTCCATCACCATGACCGGCGGACTTTCCCCCCAGGATTTAGCCGACCTCCGCGCCGCTTTCGCCCGTTTTCCAGAGATTGCGGAAGCCTACCTCTTTGGCTCCCGCGCCAGGGGCGACCACAAACCCCGCTCCGATATTGACCTCGCCGTCAAAGCGCCGGCGCTAGCCCCTCAAACCCTAGCGGCGCTGGCGGACTACCTCAACGAAGAAACCCTCTTGCCCTACTTTATTGATCTTGTTCACTACGAGGCGCTGGAGGATTCTGATCTGAAGAAGCGTATCGATCGTCAGGGAGTCAAAATCTACTCTAGAGAAAAAAAAGGCTTTATCTCCCCCCAACCCCGCCAAGGAGGGGAACCGGAAACCTCGGATTTTAAGCCGAGCGCCGTCGAAAGTTTTACAATGGGGTCTTGATTGTCCCCGGATTCAGCCGGAGTCCTTCCCCTACGCGCCATGCTCAACCCAGATTTAGCGGCCATCGAACTGTCCGCCGACGACTACCAACGTTATTCTCGCCACATCATTCTGCCGGAAGTGGGCCTAGAGGGCCAAAAACGCATCAAAGCCGCCAGCGTCCTCTGCGTGGG
>JAYKIZ010000222.1:0-6045 GCA_035285965.1 Cyanobacteriota bacterium
ACTAGTGGCAGGTAAACGTCAGATCGCCCAAAAGATGCTTCAATCCGGGTTGGCTAAGTCCTTGATTGCGGAATTGACCGGACTGTCCCTAGGGGAAGTGGAAGCGTTAGCCGACCATAACTAGCCAAAATCCGGCGCTATAATACCGAAAACCTTTTGGCATCGTACCCATGCGCCGCCTCCTGCTCCTCCCTTTCCTCCTCCTCCCCACTCCCCCCATCCACTCCCAACCCATCCCGCCCATCCCCCTCCTCGCCCAGACTCAGCTAACCCCAGAGCAGGAGCAACGCCTGACGGAAGCGGAAAAGCTCAACGATCAATCCGACAGGTGCAGTTGGAAATGTTGCAAGGGGAAGAGTATCCCAACCCCTACTACTGGGCCGCATTTACTCCCTCCGGCGACTGGCCCCCTTTTCAGTTCAATTAGGGAAACAAGACCCGCTGACTGATAACTGACTATCGTTCCAGTTGAGTCAAAGCCGCGTTTTGGTAGTAGTGGGCAAGGATTTGAGGGTAGGGAATCCCCTGCTGAGCCAAGCTATAGGCGCCCCACTGACTCAGGCCAATGCCGTGACCGGAACCCCGACCTAAAATTTGGAACCGCCCCCCTTCCGCGGAAACGGTAAACAGGGCGCTCCGCAATTCCAGCAGTTGTCGAACTTTAGCGCCGGTAAAAGTTTTGCGGCCCCGACTGCCCTGAACTTGCAAGCTGACCACCCGGCCCCGGGCCGTGGTTCTTAACGGCGTTAGGGCTTGAACGGAGCCGACGCCAAAGATACGTCCCAATTCGGCGCTGGTAAAACTTTTATCCCACTGGAAAACCGGCGCGTTTTGGTCGTAGTCCACTACGCCCCGCAGGTAAGGGAGAGGCGATGTCCACACTTCCTCCACATTTTCCGTATGGCCGCCGGAGGCGGCGTGAAAGGCCGCTAGGATCACTTTACCGCCGTAGGTCATCACTTGTCCCTGGGTCTGATTGACCGCGTCTAGGGTGCTGACATACTCGGCGTTTAAGCCTTTATAAACCTGGGTCGCCGTGGTGGTGTCCAGATCGTAGTAGCGGTTGCTGTCCTTGGAACTTTGGTAAATGGCGTAGGTGCGGGCCGCCACCGCTTGGGCCTTCAGCGCCTCTAGGGGCCAACTGGGAATAGCTTCGGAACCTACCACACTATATAAATAAGACTCGATATTGACCTGATTCACCGCCGTCACCCCGGCGCCCTGCCGGAGGAGCCGAACCCGCCCCCGATACCAACGGTCGCCAATCCAGACGGCGCCGTTCCCCTGGGGTTCCACCGTTAATTGGGACGCGCTCCAATTGCCTAAACTGACGCCCCGACCCCGGGCCGTCGCCGTGGCCGGAACCAAGGGATCTAAGGAGCCTACCACTTTACCGGCGCCGTCCCGGACAATGCCCGGAGTGGAACTGCCCACCCGCACGGCGCCGGCGCCTTTAGTAATCGCCACCCGTAAATCTAACGCCTGGGCCATCCCCGACCAGAGGGTTAAACCGCCCAAGATCAGCGCCGCCGAGAGAGAAAAGCGCCGAGCGCCGCGGAAAAATTGTCGCCAAAAAGAAAGGGAGTAAGACATCGAAAGCATCCTCACACAAAATCCCGAAAGCGCCGGCCCCGAGAAATAGGGTTTATTCTACCAGGGCGGCAGTAAATTCTGGGGCTTATTGGGCGTCGGCGGCAGGGAATCCTGTTTGAGCACAAAACCGCTGTAGGCCGTTAAACCGTGTTCGCTTAAGTCCAGCCCCCGCAGTTCCGCCTCCGCGGAAACCCGAAGCCCCACGGTGGCCTCCAGCGCGCGCCAACCGAACCAACTCAGCAAAAGGGCAAAGAAACTGACGGCGGCGATCCCCAACAGTTGGGCCAATAACTGCTTCAGCGCCGGCAGACCGCCCCCCAAAAGAAGACCCTGGGCAGGGCCAAGGGTGTAAAGCGCCGCCCCGTTGCCCAGTTTGACGTCCGGCCCCAGGGCGAAGAGCGCCACCGCCAAGGTGCCCCAGAGGCCGCAAATTAAATGCACCGGCAATACTCCTACCGGATCGTCGATTTCTAGCCGGTCAAAGAAGTCGATGGCCAAAACCACCAACGTCCCCGCCACGGCGCCGATAAAACCGCCCCAGCCCAGATCCACATAGCGACAGACGGCGGTGACGGCCACCAGACCCCCTAAAATGCCGTTGATCATCACCGAAAGATCCGGCTTGCCGAAATAGAACCAAGCCATCACTAGGGCGCTGACTCCGCCGGTGGCGGCCGCTAAATTGGTCACCAATAAAACGTGGGTAATCACCGCCGGATTGGCGCTCATGCCGGCGCCGCCATTGAAGCCGAACCACCCCAGCCAAGCCCCCAAACACCCCAGGGTCGCCAGGGGCAAATTATGGGCCGGAAGGGCGAAGGATTCTCCTCGCCGATATTTTCCCAATCGGGGCCCGAGGATTACCGTCCCGGCGAAAGCCGCCCAGCCCCCCGCCAAATGCACCACGGTCGCGCCGCCGTAATCCCAAAAGCCCGCCTGGGCTAGCCAACCCCCGCCCCAAATCCAATGACCCGCCACCGGGTAAATCAAAACCAAGAAAAAGAGGCTAAAGAGTAAAAAAGCGAGGAAATGAATCCGCTCCGCCACGGCGCCGGCCACAATGCCCACCGCCACCGCCGCTAAGAGAGCTTGGAAAAAGAACTTGGTTTGCAGAGGCACCCCGGCCCAACTGAGCGCCGCGAAAATGCCCTGGTAATCTAACCCCGTCAGGGGGCTATTATCGGGCCCTAACAGAAAGAAGCCCTGGGTTCCAAAGAGGGGCGTGCCGGCGCCGAAGAGAATCGCGAAACCTAGGACCCAAAAACTGAGGAAAGTCAACGCCAGGGTCAGCACATTCTGGGTCAGGAGATTGACGGCGTTTTTGGAGCGACAGAAGCCAATGCCCAGCAGAGTCAACCCCATGGTCAAGACAAAAACCAGACAACTGCAAAAGATGACCCAGCCCGTGTTGAGGGAGACTTGATAGGATCTTTGTATGGACAAGGGATTTAAGCCCGTGAGGGATTGGGCCAGACCTTGGTGGGCCCGGGCAAAGGTCAAGAGCAGGGCTAAGGCGCCGCAGAAGGGCCAAAGGGCGGAGCGGGGCGAGAGTCGATGTTTCATGCAATTCGGGGCCGGTCTTTCTGAGATACCCTATTAAAGATAAATCTAAGTCACCCCTTTCCAGACTTGCTCGTTCCCTGATGAAACTCTTAGCCCCGATGAAACCGCCCATTTTTAACCTCCTCAGTCTGGGGGAGCGGGGCGTTGGGAAAACAGTCTTTTTGGTGGGGAGCTACGCCGAACTCAATAATGTCTCCGATTTGGGGCCGTCTCTGACCCCCCCGAGCCAGCCCAGTCTCTGGTTTGAGTGTCAGTACAGCTCGGAAAGAGAACTCCTAGACAGTATTTTGAACTATGTTTCCCAGACGGGACACTATCCGCCGCCGACGTTGAAAATTACCGATTTTCACTTCGCCTTCAAGCGCCGGCAACGGTTTGGCGTCCAGACCCTCTGTTATTTTCGCTGGTGGGATATTCCGGGGGAGTATTGCAACTTTGAGAATCCCTACTACCAAACTATGATTCTCAATTCTCATAGTTGCTGTGTTTTTATTAACGCCGACCGTTTGGTTCACGACCCCGGTTATCGAGAAAGCCTGCAAATTCTCACCAAACAGGTGGTTTCCCTGGCCCGCTTAATCGATCAAAAGGCCCTTTCCTATAGTTTCGCGCTGATTTTCACCCAGTGCGACCGTCTGGCCATGGGCGCCATGGCCCAGATTCAGATTGAAGAAAAAATCCAAATCCTGATCTCCGAATTAGAGCGGGTCAGTGCCAAATACCAACGCTTTTATTCCGGCATTCCCATCGTCGATAAAAACGGGCAATTTAAACTGCAGGCCAACGGCGTTTCCTCCGCTTTCCTCTGGCTGGTGGCGGAACTCTACCGCAAACACACCTTCACCGGCGCTCGCACCTTGGAGAGCAGTCTTAAGGGAGACCCCAACCCGCCCCCGTCCATTTGGCAACTGTCTCCCGCGCTGGCCCTGACCTTGGCTAGCATTTTGGCGGGTTTCGTTCTGCTGACCGTCGGGGCCTTATTTTTTGCCCAGCGTCCCAACGCTGAATCAACCCAGACGTCAGGGCGATCAGAGCGGGATATTCAATATTATCAAACAGTTCTGAAACAAGATCCCAATAATATTGACGCCCTAGTGGCCACGGCTAATTTATATCTAGAAAAAGGGCAACTGGCCCAAGCCATTCCGGTTTTGGAAAAAATTGTCACCCTCCAACCAGAGAATCAGGAATGGCGGTTTAACTTGGCGAAACTCTACGAACTAGCCAACCAAACCGACCAAGCGGAAAAAATTTACGACCAAATTTTAGTCAAAGATCCCCGACAATTTAAGGCGCTGGTGGCTAAAGCCATGCTCAAACAGGCCCAGGGCGACCAAAACGCCGCCTTAACCCTCTTTAAGATCGCTGAATCCGCGGCGCCGTCGCCGGAGTTGAAACAAAAAATTCAAGAACTGGCCCGCCAAGGCGCCGGAACGCCATAATGGTGAGCGGGTTCTGGACGAAGGCATCTTTATTCCACACTTATCGCCTCGATTTTGGAGACTAAATTCATGGGTTTTTTAACTGGAACTATACTTTTCGCTTTATCCCTATTTTTAACAATGGCCGGGGGCGTTGAAATCGGCTATCGCAAGGGCAAAAAAGATTTGAGTCAAGATCAAGACGGCAAGATCGAGGGGTTGGGCACAATTGACAGCGCCGTCTTTGGGCTATTGGGCTTATTGTTGGCTTTTACCTTTACCAACGCGTTGAGCGGACTGAATAGTCGACGGGCCTCTGTGGTGAACGAAGCCAACGCAATTGGAACCGCTTACCTACGATTGGATCTGCTAACGCCAGCGAATCAGGCGACGTTGCGTCCCCTCTATCGAGAGTACCTAGAGGAAAGAATTAAGCTATACGCTAGCTTTGACAGTCCCAGCTTAACCCAAGAAATTTTGGCCAAAACGACGGCGCTTCAAACTCAAATTTGGCGCTTAACTTCAGACGCCGTCTTACAGGAGAAGCATCCGGCGATCATGACTTTAGCCCTTAGCTCCGCCAATGAGATGATTGACTCCGCCAGCTCCAGAAATCAGGCCGCCATCAACCATCCCCCTAAAATTGTTTATTTGTTTCTGTTTATTTTTGCCGTCGCCTCGGCGCTGTTGATTGGCTACAACTTAGCCAACAATCCCAAACGCCCTTATTTTCATGTGGTTCTCTTTTGTTTTTTGATTTCCGCCGTTGTTTATGTCATTGTCGATTTAGAATATCCCCGCAAGGGTTTATTTCAGATCCAAATGGGGGATCAAGTCCTAATCGATACCTTGGAGGGAATGCGATAAAAGCGGACTTGTTAACTGGAAGGAGCGCCGAGGCCATAGACTCTCCATTTGGCTCTCCGGGAATGAGGCTGATAAGCAAAACTGCGGCTTTATTCGCCCGCTACGTCCCTAACCCCGCCGTCCCCCCAAGGACTGAGACTCCCAACCCAATGTTTTGGTAAGGTGGGTTCAGAGGAAAGCCGCCCTTGACGACGGGGTTAATTTGGCTCCCCGCCCCTCCACCCCAGGTTTGATTCTATGAGCGCCCCCCTGATTCTCCTTTGGCACCGCCGAGATCTGCGGTTAACCGATCACGCGGCGCTGGCCAAGGCGCTGACGAAGAGTTCTCGCATCGTCGGTCTGTTTTGTCTCGACCCCCAAATTTTAACGGCGTCGGATATCGCGGCCTGTCGAGTGGATTACCTGTTGGGCTGTTTACAAGATTTAGAGCGCCGATACCGGCAATTGGGCAGTCAACTGCTGATTCTTCAGGGTGATCCCGTCGCGGAAATTCCCTCCCTGGCCCAAGCGTTGGGGGCCGCCCGAGTGCTTTGGACGTTGGACGCGGAACCCTACGCCCAGACTCGGGATCAGGCGGTGGCCGCGGCGCTACGAGAGCGCC
>JAYKIZ010000223.1:0-4412 GCA_035285965.1 Cyanobacteriota bacterium
ATTAGCAACACTCTGCCGGCCACCCAACTGCAAACCGTCAGTTTTGCGAGTCAAGTTAAGCCGGAAGACCGTTCCTTGGTGGACTGGATTCGCACCCTCAACGCCTACCCGGAGCCGGACGCTTACCAGGGGCAAAGCGCGAAGGTAACGGGTTTTGTGGTCTATCCGCCGGAATTAGGGGACAATTACCTCCTCCTGAGTCGCTTTATCCTCACCTGTTGCGCGGTGGACGTCTATCCCGTCGCCCTGCCGGTGAAGTTAGCGGGGCCCCGGGGCCAGTATCCCCAGGACAGTTGGCTGGAGGTGCAAGGGCGGATGATTACCGAAACCCTCCCCATTAATAGCCAGACCCAACAGACCCAGAACCGGGAAAAGCGTCAACTGGTTCTGGAGGCCCAAACCATTAAACCCATTCCCACGCCGGCCGATCCCTATAGTTATTAACCGCTATGTTCACTCCCGACTTGTCCCAACCCCTAGATCGGTTATCCCTCGGTTTCATGGGCGTTTTGGGTCTGGTGATGGCCGTCCTCGGCGGGGGGCATCTCGCCTGTCAAAACAGCCAAACTTGCTGGTTCGCCAATCCCCCTCGGGTGGAGAGTTTTTCTTGGCAAGACCGGACTCTCGGCGCTGAAGACCGGGCTTTTATCCTGACCTTCGACCGGGCCATGGATCAAAAGGAAGTGGAAAATAATTTGCAAATTACGCCGCCCCTAGCGGGCAAAATCAGTTGGGTCGGGCGCCGTTTGGCCTTTACCCTGGAGGAGCCGATTCCCTACGGGCAAAAGTTCCGCCTGAATTTAGGGCAAGCCCGGGCCTACCTCGGCGCCGGGACTCTAGGCCCCTTCGAGGCCCAATTTCAAAGCCGGGATCAAGCCTTCGCCTATATCGGCGCTAGCGGCGCCGAGCAGGGGCGCGTCGTCTATCAAAACCTGACTCGGAATCAAAAGATTGTCCTGACGCCGCCCAATTTAACCGTCATTGACTTTCGCTTTTACCCCAAGGGAGACGCCCTACTCTTCTCCGCCGCCGACAGTCAATTGGGTTTTGAGGGGCTACGGCAACTACAACTCTATCGAGCGCCGATCCCGGATACGCTAACCGGCGCCGAACTGCCCCCGCCGGAATTAGTCTTGGATAATCAAGGCTTTCAGAACAATCAATTCGACCTCTCTCGGGACGGCAAAACCATCGTCGTTCAACGGGTCAATCGGGAGAATCCGGCGGACTTCGATCTCTGGACGCTCCGGAAGAATCAGGAACCTCAGCGTTTGAAGGTGATGGGAGGGGATTTTAAAATCGCGCCGGACGGCCAGAGCTTAGCGGTGGCTCGGGGAGAGGGCATCAGTATTTTACCGCTCCAACCGGAGGCGAAACCCCTCGATTTTCTGCCCAAGTTTGGGCAACTCCTCAATTTTTCCCCGGACGGAACTGCGGCGGCGGTGGTCAACTTTAATACGGATAACGCCCAGAAACGCTACCAACGTTCCCTGTTTTACGTCAATAACACCGGCGCTCAACGGGAATTATTGACCACGGAAGGCTCCATCCTCCACTGCGAATTTACCGGCGGCAACCGGCGCCTCTATTGTCTCCTCACCCACTTAATTCCGGGGGAAACCTACCAAGAACAGCCCTATTTTGCGGAAATCGACCTCCAATCCGGCAAAATTCGCCCCCTGGTGGCTCTGCCGGATTACCGCGACATTAAAGTCAGTCTCGCTCCCGATGGTTTGGGGATTCTCTTTGACCAGACCCTCGTTAGCGCCGATATTGACAATACTAGTCTTAGCTCCAGCTCTGGGGAAGCGGTGACGGGGGGACGTCTCTGGCTGTTGACGCCGCCCCGGGGCCAGCGGGGAGTGGGGGAATTGCGAGAACTGGTTTTAGGGGGGATTCGCCCCCGTTGGTCGCCCTGATCGCATCCCCTGCTTGGTTGCCAGATTGACCAAAACGATGGAGCGCGTTGAGATATTTAGTCCGGCTTTTGGGCCTGTTGGGGACACTGCTTCAGAACTTCCGTCCTCACCTGTTGGCGGATCTGGAAAGGATTGGGGATAGTCCCTGGAGGCAGATTGTCCTGGATATAAACCCGAGAAGCGTCCTGGGCCTGGGCGGGGGACTGGCCCTGTTTTAGCGCCTGACAATAGACCTTGGCGGCGCCGCTAATGGTTTTGGCGTCCTGGGCTAGCAAAGCTTGAGGAAAAAACAAAGGCGCGAATAGGAGTAAAGGCAGGGCAAAGCGCTGGGGAGACATGGAAGAACTGGGTATAATCGGGAAATGTCGCTAGGACAATCAGTTTAACCCACTTGCCGTTCCCCTTAGGAGAGTCTTAACCCCGTGCTCAACGAACAAGCTAAAAAAACCCTCTTGCGTAAAATTCCCCACGGTCTCTTCGTTTGCGGCGTCAAGGACGGCGAGGAACTGAATGGCTTTACCGCCAGTTGGGTGATGCAGGCTTCCTTTGAGCCGCCCCTACTGGTGAATTGCGTCCGGGCCGATTCCGGCTCCCAGGCCATGATTCAAAAAAGCGGGGTCTTCGCCCTCAGTTTCCTAGAAGCGGGACAGAAAGAGGTGGCCGCTCAATTTTTTAAGCCCAAGCGCCGGGTGGGGGATAAATTTGAAGACATTGAGTCGGACTTAGCGCCGGCGACGGGGTGTCCGGTTTTAAAGGATTGTCTGGGTTACGTGGAATGCCAAGTCCTAGGCCGGGTCGAAAAAGGCGACCACATTGTCTATGTGGCGGAGGTTATCGGCGCCGAGGTGTATCGGGAGGGAGAGCCGCTACTGTTGGAAAGCACCGGTTGGCAATACGGCGGTTAAGGTTGAAAACGTTGATTCCCTTAACCTTCTAGGGAATTTAACCACCCCGTCAGGCGGGCGCCTGCCACCCCTCCAGAGGAGGGGAATTCATCTCTGATCGATCACCGCCACGATCGTCTTCTCCCAACGCCGCTAAACTTTTATGTCCTCCTCTCCCCTAGAGCCGTCAGCGCCGCCCGTAAATACTGGCATGGATGAATACTACGCCCTCCAGCGCCGTTTGTTGCTCTGGACGGGGGCCGCGGCGCTGGTCATTTTCGCCTGCGTTTGGTGGGCCTATTCGGCGCCGGTGGCGCTCAATTATCTTCTCGGCGCCGCGGGGGGCATGGTTTATCTCAAACTGTTGGCCCGGGACGTGGAAAAAATCGGCGCCGGGGGCGGTCGGGCCGGGGTCAAGGGCTTGGCGCTCTTCGCCGGTTTGATTATTGTGGCGGCCCGTCGGCAAAATCTTCAGATCTTACCTATTTTCCTCGGCTTTTTAACCTACAAGGTTTCTATCTTAATTTATGCGTTTCAAAGTTTTTTACCTAAAGATAGCGACTCCTGAAAAGAACGGCGCCGCCGATCCTTCACCAGCCGTCGTCTCTAATTCATTCTTCATTTCCTATGGATAATCCTCTCCCGGAGTCTCAGCCCCAACCCGCGCCCTGGGAAACGGCGCTTCAGACCCTAGAAACCCGCCTCGCCCAATTTAAAATTCGAGCGGCCGAGGTGCGGACGGCTCAGCAGAAACAGAGCCAACTCCAGCAACACCGTCAGGAGCTAGAAGCCCAGTGGCAGGCCGCCCAGTCCCCGGCGCTAGGGGCGGAACTCCAACGCCTGGAGGAAGAACTCTCGGAGATTCAACTGTCCCTCGAGAGCGAGCTTCTGGGGGAGGAGCGCCTACAGGAACTCTTGTGGCAGGGTCTCCGGCGGGGCATTGTCGGCGAGGCCTTTTGGCAAGCGGTTCGTTTCGGTGGCTTGGGACTGTTGTTGGGGTGGATTTTGCGGGGTTAAGCTCGAGATTAAGTCGGCGAGTTGGAAAACCCCTGCCCCGGTTAGAGACCGTCTGATTTGGGGGAGAATGGAAGGGAGCCAAACGATCATTCGCAAGTCCATGCCTGAGTCAGTCCAGTCTTCCCGTCATCAAGAGTTAGTCGGCTTCATTTGGAGTATCGCCGATAAGCTCCGGGGCCCCTATCGTCCTCCCCAGTATCGGCGGGTGATGTTGCCGTTGATTGTGCTCCGGCGCCTAGACGCCGTATTGGAGCCGACAAAGGCGGAAGTTCTGAAAGCTAAGGCGAAATACGAGGAGTTGCGGTTAACGGGAGACGCTTTGGAGAAAGCCCTCGCAAAGGTCGTCATTGGCGCCGAGCGCAAGCAGTCCTTGTACAATCTGAGCCAATATACGCTCAGGGGCTTATTGGACGATCCAGACGGGCTTGCGCCGAACCTCCAGGGTTACATTAACAGTTTTTCCGTCAGGGCGCGGGATATTTTCGATAAGTTTGAATTTAGCAAGGAAATTGAAAAGCTGGATGAAAATAACCGTTTGTTTTTGATTCTGAAGGAGATTTGTCGTCCCGACATTGATTTGTCGCCAGGGAGC
>JAYKIZ010000224.1:0-3404 GCA_035285965.1 Cyanobacteriota bacterium
TCCTTCACCGCCAGAACCCGAAAACCTTCTTCTTCGGTGTCTAATTCAATACTGAAGTTCCTGAAGTGAGTTTCCTCAAAGACTTGATTCAGATCCTGAGAGCGCCGATAGCGTTCGTAACCTTTCAGGAGCGCTTCCCGCAGAGCTTCCTGGACAGCGGAGCGGGGGAGATTGTGACGTTGGCTGATCTCCTCAATCATAGTTTGGAGACCGGGTAAGCTGACAAGGGACATGGATTGGGTGACTCTGGGTGGGTAAGGATAGGGGGGGAGGGAGGAGCGGGGAGGAAGGGAGGACAGGGGAGGAAGGGAGGAAATCAAAGGGTTGCAGTCTCTAATCCCTAACGCCTAATCCCCAATTCCTAACCCCTACTCCCTCACTAATCAGCTAGTCGAACCAGCGTAATTAACTGCCGGGGCAGGGCGATGGCTCGGCCTTTGACCTGGAGATGAAGATGGGTCTCGTCTCGGCCCTGAAGCGTCCCTTCCCAGCGCTGGCGCCCCTGGTAATCCTCGGTTAGGTCAACGGCGACTTTGAAACCTTTGAAGGAGAGAAAATCTCGCTCGGCGGTCAGGATGGGGGATAGCCCAGGGCTGGAGACCTCCAGGACGTAGGCGTGGGGGATCAGCGCCGTTGCTTCTAATTCCGCCTCCAACTGCCGGCTCAGGGCTTCGCAATCGTCGAGGCCCGTGTCCCCCTGGGGATTGCGAATATCCAACCGCAGAACCGGCGGCGTTTTATTGGTCTGGAAAACGGCGCTCACCACCTCTAGCCCCAGGCGCTGGGCCAGGGGGGTCGCTAGCTCAAGGATAGGGGGAACGAGGGGATGGGTCATGGCGGTAGGCAATAAAAAAAGCGGGCTGAACCCACTTCCTGATGGTATCCAAGGGAAGAAGACAAACAGTGACGTCTGGCGGACGGTCACAGCGCCGAGTCTAGGCTAAAAATCCTCCTAGGGTTAGGCGTCCGGGGGAGCTACGCCCCAGGGAGTTTTGATTCTAACATGTCGGCGCCGCATTAACCCTGAACGCCGCCGACTCGTTGGTAGCGCATTCCCGGCAGTTGGGCGACCAGTCCCAGAAGTTCTAGCTGTAAGAGTTCCCCGGACACTGTCCCGGTATCTAAACCGCAATGTTGAACAACGCTATCGAAACTCAGGGGTTCGAGGGTAACAGCGCCGTAAACCTGAAGCGTTAAGGGGGCTAAGTCCGGCGCCGGGGGCAGGAGGGAAAGTTGTTGTCCCTGGGGAGCGTCCAATGGCGGGAGAACGCCTAAATTACTCAGTAATTCGTCTAAATCCACAATCACTTCGGCGCCGTTGTGGAGCAGGCGCAAACAGCCCTGGGCCTCTTCCACTTCCGGGGAGTTGGGCAGGGTGTAAACGTCCCGGTTAAACTCGGTGGCGTAGCGGGCCGTAATCAGGGAGCCGGATTTACTCGGCGCTTCTAGCACCAGAATGGCCCGACAGAGGCCGGCGATAATGCGATTGCGGGCGGGAAAGTTGCCCCGGTCGGGTTTGGTCCCCCGGGGGTATTCGGTAATAATTAACCCCTTTTGGGTCATTTCTTGAAACAGATCCCGGTGTTGGGGCGGATAAATTAAATCTAAGCCGGTGCCCAGGACTCCCCAGGTGCGCCCCCCCGCCTCTAGGCAACTGCGGTGGGCTTCGCCGTCAATGCCGGCGGCTAAGCCGGAAACAACGACAAAGCCGTGTTGGGCCAAACTGCGGCTAATTTTAATTGTCCAGCGCCGGCCGTGCTCCGTGGGAAAGCGGGTGCCCACTAGGGCGATGGCGGGAACGGCGCCTTGATTTTCCAAGGGATTGACAAGACCTTGATAGTACAAAACAGGGGGCGGACTGGGGGTTTCCCAAAGGAGGCGGGGATAGTCCGGGTCCGCAGGCGTCCAGAACAGGGGGTTTTGGGCTAGATGCCGAGCGTAAAACGCCGCAGGATCTACGGTTTGGCGAGCCTGAAGAATTTGGGCCACCAGTTTTTCCCCCAGACCGTTCACCGTTCCCAGGGCCCTGGGGGTCGCTTTCCAAGCGTTTTCCAGAGTTTCAAAATGCTGGTAAATCCGTTTGAGGAGAACCGGCCCCAATCCGGGGATCTGGGACCAGGCCAACCAATAAAGACGGTCGTGTTCCACCCGCCACCTCTAACGCTCAAAATCCAATTCGGTGGGGAGAATATCCAAGCCGAGCAAAACTCTTTGGGTGTTGGACATATCGCCAATGATCCGCTGGAGGGGCGGCGGCAGTTGTTTAATTAACGTCGGGGTCACCATCACCTTTTCCTGCTCGGCCCGGTGGGGTTGTTCCAAGACGTCGATAATTTCCACCGCGTACTGATTATTCAACTCCTCCCGACAGATGCGGTAAATATTGGCAATGGCCTGCTGGGAGCGGAGGGAATTGCCAGTGATATAGAGCCGGAGTAGGTATTGATCCATGGAGCTTAGGGCAAATTCCCGGGGGGATTCGGCGCCGATAAATTGAGGGTGCTCAAGCCAATATAATACTTGCGATAAAACGAAGTCAGATAACCCATCAGTTCTAAAACGAGCAAGCGTCCTTCGTTGACGTAGCCCTGGGCTTTAGCGAGGGGAACATCCCGGCTTTTCTGTTTCAGGGTTTGGGTATGGAGTTCGATCACATCCCGAGGGCTAGCTTTCAGGAAGCCCATCTTATCCGCCAAGGCCCGGAGACGATCCGACAGTTGGTGCTCGACTCGAAACATTCTCTGCTCTAAGGCTAAATCTAACAGTTGCCCGTAGCTCTGGCTCAATTCCTGAAATAACTCCGGCAGGGACTCCTGGATGGTCTCCACCCCGAACATGCGGGCGGTAATGGAGGTGCTGGACTGGGCTAAGGACTCCAGTTGGGCGAATTCTTGTCTCTGCTGAGCCAGGCGTTGCCGTTGGACCAGATCGTTGCGGTACTGTTGGCGCTCCCGGGCCGCGAGAACTTCGTAAATGAGTAAACTGCTGTCTAGGTGTTTTAGGCGCAGATAGCCGTCCGCGCCGTGTTGGAAGGCTTGAATAACGAGGGTTTCGTCCTCTTCTTCGGTAAAAGCGATAATGGCGGTGTTCTCCCAACGGTTCCGTAGGGCCGCGAGGATATCCGGCGCTTGACCCCCGGCCAGTTGCAGATCCAATAAAACGACGTCCGCGGGGGAAGCGGGGACGGTCTCGCCGGATTTCGGCGGCGCCGAAATTTGAGTGACTTGGAAGTCCAGAGCTTGGGCTGTTTTCAGCACATCCTCGGCTTGCAGTAACGCCTGAATTCGCTCCGCGACGGCCGGTTCATCCTCAATCAATAGCACCTGGCAAGACTGCTGACTCATTCTCAAAGGGGGGGCGGCGCCGGAAGTTGCTACTTTTAAAGCTTAAGCTGATTTTTCCGC
>JAYKIZ010000225.1:0-3436 GCA_035285965.1 Cyanobacteriota bacterium
ATCATGTGCGACGGCCAAACTTTTCAGGGCCAATCCGGCGCCCAACTCATCGATAGTCTGACTCGCCTCAGCGACGCCTATAGCAACCCGGAATTGATGAAAAATATCAACGAAACCCTCCGCAACGCGGCGCTGGCGTCGGCCCGGGTGGCGGCCATGAGCGACGAAATCGCCCTCTTATCGAAATCCGCCCGGGGGCAAATTCAAGGCGTCTCCCGCACCACCGCGGCCATTAGTCAGGCGGCGGACAACGCGGCGCTGTTGGGGCAGAATTTAAATCAGGTTCTAGAGCGTAATCAAGCCAGTCTTGACCAAGCGATCCGCCAATCGGCGCTGTTGATGACCCAACTCAATCAGTTGGTGGCGGAAAATCGGGGACAAATTACCGCCGGACTGGGGGAAATCCGGGCCACGAACCGCCAACTTCAGGCGCTCGGGCAAGGGTTAGAAGTCTCCGTGGCGGAAGTGAATAAAAAGCTCGCCGCCGTGGACGCCCAGCGCCTGAGCCAACAACTGGAAGCGATTTTAGCCAACACCGCCGCCACCAGCGCCAATTTACAATCCATTTCCGCCAATTTAAACGATCCCCAACTCCTGCTGACGGTGCAAAGAGCCTTAGAATCCGCCCGAGTCACGTTGGAAAACACCCAAAAAATCACCAGCGACGTGGAGCAACTGACGGGAGATCCTAACTTTAGGTCTAATTTACGAAAACTGGTGGAGGGATTAGGGAATTTAGTCTCCCAGGGGGAAAGCCTGCAAAATCAACTCTACGCCCAGCAATTACTGGAACAGAGCGGCGCCGTCCTTCAGCGACAACTGACCTGGCAGGCGGTCCGCCTTCAGCCGTTGCCTAGCCCCTAGCTGAGTTCAAGATCCCCCTTCCCAAGGGGGATTGAGGAGGATCTCAAAGGCCGGTCTTTAAACCGATTGGGGCATGGCTAGGAGGAGAATCCGCTGGAGTAACCAGGGCGCCGTCTTTTGGCAGAGCAGAGCCAAATGACTCTGCCAGCCCACCACAATCTCGCTTTGATTGCGTCGCAGTCCCCGGACTAGAGCCTGGGCCACCCGACCGGCGGTCATGGGTTTAACCCAACGGTAGCGTTGCAGGTTGCGGCTCATATCCGTGTCCGTCAGGGTGGGCAGGAGGGTGACGACTTTAATATTGTGGGCTTGCAGTTCCCCCCGGAGCGCTTGGCTAAAACCGAGGATGGCGAATTTGGTGGCGGAATAGGTGGCTAGGGTCGGCGCCGCCACTTTGCCCATCAAACTGGAGACGTTGACAATCGTTCCCCCCCCCTGGGAAACCATGCGCCGGGCCACGCAACGGGTGACGCTGTAGAGACCCAGCAGGTTGAGGGAAATTTCCTGATAGACTTGGGGAAAACGACTCTGGAGAAAGGGGCTTTGGTAGGCCACCCCAGCGCAGTTCACCAATAGGTCGATGGGGCCGTAATCCCGCCAGACTCGGGCGATGGCGGTGTTGACGGCGATGGGGTCGGTCAGATCCAAGGGGACGACCGCAGTTTGCAGATCAGGACGACCCGCGGTTAACTCGGCGGCCAACTGGCGCAGTTGGTCTTCGTTACGAGCGACCAAGATTAAAGTTTTCAGATCCTGCCGGGCTAATTCCTGAGCAATGGCGCGGCCAATGCCCCGAGAAGCGCCGGTGACTAAAGCGGTTTGAGCGGAAAGGTTCATAACAACCACCTCCAAAGACGGTGAGGTCGAATCCCGCCCCTAGGATTACAAATCTGGGGTTGGCGTTCTTCGGAAAAGCGCCGTCCCGAATGAAGGGAACAAGCGCTAACCCTAAAGCCGACAGACCCGGACAGGGGGGAGATAGACTCTGAAAAATAAGTTAAAGACTAGAAAAATGGGGGCCTAATCCCTCGGCGCCCCGAGTCGAGCCGAATTTCAATCGGCGCTCCGCCGTAAACAACCTAGAACATAGAGCATCGGAATAACGCCTCCAAGACTAACTCAGCGTGGAAATTGCTCCTGCAAGCACACCTTAGCAAAAAGATCTCAAAGCCGCAACAATTCTTAATATTTCTCTGACAGTTCTCCGATTGACCTCGCCACCAAGGCCTGCGGATCTGACAAACGCTCTAAAGATAGGGTATGGTAAGGGATCGCCCTTAAAGCTCCCAATCTGGAGCCTTGCCGCCACTTGAGTCCCGTTTGCCATGAGCGCCGTTTCCGCCCAAACCTACCAGAGTCTCCAGCGCCAGTATCAAGCCTTGTCGGCGGTAGAAAAGACCATTGTCCGTTTGTTAGCCGTTTTTTACGAAGCCGCCACCTACACCGATCTGGCTCAGTGTCTCAATAGTCTGGGTCATCGGGATTCTCAGGGTAACGCCTTCACCGTCAGCGCGGTCAAATCGATCCTTGAAAAACTCAACCGGCTGAATGTGGCGGATCTAAAAAAAGGCCCCGCCTGTCCGGCGCCGCTCCGGGAAATCGCTTCTCGGGACGCGGTCAAAGCCTCGGTCTATGAACAACTGGCGGATCTGGTGGAAGAAGTCCGCCCCATTCCTCGCTACGGCTCCCAACAGCGCCGAACTTTCCGGCACGAGGGGGAACTGATCCGGGAGGTGCGTATCGGCGTTTATCAACAGGATTTGGCCTTTATCGAAGACCAATTTAAGGACTTTAACTACTACTCCTCCAGCCGGCGCCGCCCCAGCTTAACGGCGCTCTTACTGGAAATGGCGGATAATCCTCCGGATTTGGAGTGGATCGCCAGTCTCTCGGCGCCGTTTTTAGAGCGGGTGATGGTGGCTAAGCTGGAAAAGGCGGCGGCGGATCTAACTCCGGCGGAAGAGATCTACGAGTTATTGAAGGATCGAGTCAGCGATCCCCAAACTCAATCCGCGGAACTGGCTCTGCTTCTCTGTCAGGAAATGACCCTGCGGGGGGAACTGGCGGAACTCTCGGAATTGCTCCGCTATTTGGAAAAAGTCCCCCTAAATCTTCACCCCAGTTATTTTTTCCTCTATCAGGGAACCCTGGCGTTCCTGAAGGGAGAGTATGAACAAGCCCAGGCGACTTATCAAAAGGCGCTGGCCAGCTTTAAGAAACAAACCCGTAAACGCAAGGTCATTTTGCCCGGACTGGCGGGGGTTTTCTATGGATTGCTGTTGATTCGACCGAGCGGCGCCGACGAGGCCAGCGGTTATTTAAATAGCGCGCTGTCGTTAACAGAGGGAGAATCCCTCCACGAAATTTACTACATCCTTTTTGTCTTCTCGGCTTGGCAGAAGGGAGACCGGCAGAAGTTAGAGATTCTCCATAACCTCTCTCGTCCCCGGCCCCAGGAAGAGGGGATGATCACTTTCCTTAAACTGATTGTCACCTACTGGCTCCAGTTGGATAACCAAGCGCCGTTGATTAACTACGCCCAGGATCTCCAGCGCCGGGCTTTTCGGGCCGG